>JAHEML010000107.1 GCA_024643705.1 Caldilineaceae bacterium
TGCCTATTCCACTCATGTCTCCAATCAGACCAGAGAGACAGATTTTACCAAGCGGGCGGCAGGCTATGGCATACCGGGCGTGAGTGTGGACGGCAACAATGTGGAGGCTGTCTACGGGGTGGTGAAGGAGGCGATTGAACGGGCACGGGCCGGGGGTGGCCCGACCTTGATCGAAGCCATCACCATGCGCATGTTGGGCCACGCTATCCACGACGGCGCAGAATATGTGCCCGCCGAGTTGTTGGCCGAGTGGGAGGCCAAAGACCCGGTGGCTGCGTATGCCCACGCCCTCATCGCCGGTGGCATCACAGATCGAGATGAACTGGACGAGATCGATCACCGAGCCGCGGCAGAGATCGAAGATGCGATTGAATACGCCGAGGCCAGCCCTTTCCCCCAAGCCGCCAGCGTGGAAGAAGGCGTCTATGCGGACTAGGGCGCATCGTTGCTATATGGCTGGAAGCCTGCCAACAATTACGGTATGTGACTCGCGATAAAAAAAGTCCTGGTTATTGAGTAGGTGCTGGGGCGCATCCACATCCCTGAGTGCCCGCCACAAATCCTTGTCCTCGTCCGTTAGATCAAGTTGCAAGCTGTGGGAACTCATGAAGAGGAGTACCTCCCGAATAAAGCGTCTCTCAACCGGACGGAGGGGTTGGTGTCTCTCGGCCAGAGTTGTGCGGCTGAAAACAGAATCCAAGCCCAATCGGCGAAAAGTGGCTGCAAATTCTGGGGCGCGCAGCACGCCGCGTGTCATGCCGCGCATGTCGGTGATAAAAGAGCGCCAAATGACAGCACTGGGAAAAGGCCCAAAGTGAAAGGAGGTAAAGTCTCCCTCTTTGATGGCAATGATGCCGCCGGGCCTGACCACACGCTTGAATTCGTTGAAAGCCACCAAAACTTCATCATCGCTTAAGTATTGGGTTACGGCAGCACACCACACGGCATCGAAACTGTCGTCGGGGAATGGCAACTCGATCACATTTGCAGTGCGGGCCTCCACTTCGCAGGCAAACTCGGCTTGCTCTATCCTCTGCAACACTCGTTCCACATTCTCGGCGGCAAGGTCTGTTGCCACCAGACAACCCGCTTCGCCGACAAGTTCGGTCAGCAATTGCATATAGCTCCCGCCACCACAGCCTGCATCAAGCACTTTCCAGCCTTGTTCAATGCCAACCATGCGCAACATGTACTCGTATTCGGGCTGCATGGCTGCATAATGGTCATCCAAATAATTGGCATCGGTCATATTGCCGCCAGATGTCGCCTTATGGGTGTCTGTGGGATTTCCGTCTGACATGGGTAATTTGTCCTCTTCTCTGCATGGCCGCTTCACAGCCTCAACGACACTGCAATGGTGAGTCATCATGTTGAATCATCATAAGCTTAACAAGAATTTTGATTGCTATACAGCCTCTCCACCTCGATACGCTTGGCTGACCTCATTTGTGCAGCAAGCGGGTAGTTGCATAAACTGAACTTACAACGTATTCGGGAAATCTCCAATCAATGATTTTCTCATCTGCAGGAGCGGAACGCCTGCCCCACCTCGATCATCAACCATCTGCTCGACAATCTCGAAGCCACATGCGCTGTAGAGTGGCTCTCCTGACAAGGTTGCCACCAGTTCCATCGATGTAAACCCCTCGGCTTTTGCCGCTTCTTCGCACAGCGCGATAATCAGACGCCCTACCCCTTTGCGTGTATGTTTGGGATCCGTGTACATCGCGCGAACTCGTGCGGCATCTTTTGTGGGGTCAAGGAGAGCCGCACTGCGCCCTGGGGTTTGGTCCCCGCCATACATGGTTGCACGCCGACTCCATCCGCCACAGCCCGCCAATTGGCCGTCATCCTCAACGATAAAATAGGTTCCATCCTCAACAAGTTGCGTGTCGAGTCCCATAATCATCCGGCTCGAGGCAATCTGGCTTGCATCGAGAAATGGCCTTTGATTTTCCGATATGGCTGCGTCCATCAATGCCTTCAGCGCTTCGATGTCGTCGCGTTGTGCCAGCCTGTGGGTTAATTGGGAAGTTGTCATGGCTGCTCCGGAGGATAGAAAACGGGTAGGATTCTACGGCCTGCGTCACCCAATTATTTCACCTATCGCTCGGACGTGCTGACGAAACGATACATAACCGCGCCAAGCGCCCCACCGATCAGCGGTGCAACCCAGAAGAGCCACAGTTGCCCAATCGCCCAGCCGCCAGCAAAGAGAGCCACACCCGTGCTGCGTGCGGGGTTGACAGAGGTGTTGGTGACAGGAATGCTGATCAGGTGGATCAACGTCAGGCCCAGGCCAATGGCAATGGGTGCAAAGCCAGCCGGGGCGCGCTTGTCTGTGGCCCCCATGATGATGAACAGAAACATCATAGTCATGACTACCTCGGTGATCAGTGCGGCAAGCAGGGTGTAGCCACCTGGCGAATGGTCACCATAGCCATTGGAAGCAAAACCATCGGCAAGATCAAAGCCAGCCTTGCCAGTGGCGATCAGATATAGCACGCCCCCCGCTAGAATGCCACCGATCACTTGGGCCACAATGTAGGGGACAAGCTCCTTCGCAGGGAAACGTCCGCCAATCCACAGCCCTACCGAAACCGCTGGGTTGAGGTGGCAACCTGAAATATGGCCGATGGTATAGGCCATGGTGAGCACTGTCAGGCCAAACGCAAGCGACACCCCCAAAAGGCCAATGCCAAGTTCTGGAAAGGCCGCCGCGAGCACGGCACTACCACACCCGCCAAGGACCAGCCAAAAGGTACCAATCAACTCTGCTGCATACTTGTTCATCCGATTCCCCATTTGTGTGTGAAAAATGATTGATCTTCCAGGTTGTGCCAGCCAATCAACAGTCGTAGGCCTAACTGTCGGTTGACCAGGATGCCTATCTTATGATCTATTTATTACACTGGAAACTAAGCCTTTTCAGGAGTCGGATTGCTCGCTTGCAGCAAACCCCATGAACACGGAAACGATTAGGCACTTCAAGTCATTCAACTAACCCAAGTTTTACAATTAGGGCTTTCGCTTGAAAGAGCGGCATGGTAGGATGGCCGCATGATAACCAAACAACAATACGTTGAGTACCTACTCAGCACGATTGGCAACTATACAGGAAGTCATCTGGCTGAGCACCTGGAAGGTGTGAGTCACGATCTCGTCACGGATCACCTGAGCAAGGAGCGGTTGACCAGCCGAAGCCTTTGAGAAATCGTCGAGCCACTGATTCGTGATGGTCCCACAGCCTATTTGATTGTAGATGGTAGATGATAGTGTGCAGGACAAGCGTTACTCCAAATCCATCGAGTTGGTCAAGCGCCAATACAGCGGTACTGAACACGGTTTGATTCGTGGCATCGGCATTGTCAATCTGGTCCACAGTGACGGTAGCGATTTCTGGCCGATGGACTTTCGTACTCGCTCAAATCGGATGGACACCTGAAAGCTTACGCAAGGGTCTACTCGTGAAACTCAAAGAAGTTCCCTTCAAGGTGCAGTTGTTCAAGCTGGTCGCCACAAACCGCCCATTTTTCACTGCGGAATGTGGTCATTCGTCTTGTTGATTAATTGTTCGATTTCCACAGCATAGGCCATTTCATGTTCATGCAGTAACTTAAGCCAAAGAGCGCTTTCTTCGAGTTCTTGAACCACGATATAAAACTTGGCGATTCGATCCGCACGGCTGCGGGAATGTCTGGCTTCCCCGTGGTTGGCAGCACAACCCGTGCCAGATCGCAGTAATTGCTTGCCAATCACCAACGCAGCATCGTTGTAATGATATCGCTGCTGGAGATAAGCGTACAGCCTGATAATACGACTGGCAAATCGTTTTGTGCGGTCTCGCAATGCCTCATGCAGATCCATGCCCGCTCTCTCCCGCTCCAACGCTCTACCGCTCCAACGCTACTTCGTCTGCCAGTGCTTGTTCGAGATCAGCGATGAGATCGTCCGGGTGTTCCAACCCCACCGAGAGGCGCAGAAGATTTGCTGGTGCATTGGTCACCGCGCCTTCGATGGAAGCCCGGTGCTCGATCAAACTCTCGACCCCGCCAAGACTGGTTGCTTGCACAAAGAGAGCCGTACGGTTTGCCATACGCCGGGCATTCTGTTCACCCGTATGCAGGCTATCTTTGTGTAGCTGAATCGAGAGCATTCCGCCGTAGCCGGACATTTGCCGGGCGGCGATGATATGGCCCGGGTGGCTGATCAAGCCCGGATAGTGAACCCTTTCGATCTTCGGGTGGCCGGACAAATAGTCGGCCACCCGTTGCGCGTTTTCGCAGTGGCCCCGCATCCGGTAGGGCAGGGTGCGGATGCCCCGCAGCAGCAGCCAGCAGTCGAAAGGGGATGGAACCGCACCCCCCGCCTGCTGGATTGTGCGGATGAGATCGAAAAACTCGCTATCTTGGCGCGCAATGACCGCGCCCCCCAGCAGGTCGCTGTGGCCTCCCAGATATTTGGTAGTCGCGTGGACTGCCAGATCAGCGCCCTGGGCCAGGGTCTGTTGCAGCGCGGGCGAAGGCCATGTGCTGTCGCAGGCCAGGATCGCGCCGGCTTCGTGGGCGATGGCCGCGGTGGCGGCAATGTCGGTGATTTTGAGAAGAGGGTTGGAGGGAGTCTCGATCCAGAGCATCCGGGTATTGGGGCGCATGGCTGCCCGTACCGCGTCCAGATCGGTCATGTCTACCGCGTGGCTGGTCAGCCCCCAGGGTGTGAAGAGCTTGTCAATCATCACTCTTGTGCCAAAGTAGATGTCGTCGGGGATCAACACGTGATCACCGGGACGCAGAGCCTGGAAAACGGTCATGATCGCGGCCATCCCCGAAGCAAAGGTGGCCGCGCACACGCCCCCTTCCAGCGCGCAGAGAGCATCTTCCAGAGCGCGCCGAGTCGGGTTGTCGCCCCGGATGTAGGTGAAACCGTTGTGGTACGAGCCATCTGCCTTGCGCTCGAAGGTAGTGGAGAGGTGCAGTGGCGGCATGACCGCGCCGGTGGTTGGGTCGATCTCTTTGCCTGCATGGATGGCAACGGTCTCCATGCGCCAGTTGTCGTTGTTGTTCATTCGTATGCCTTCGTGGGATAGAGTTCTGCGATAATTGCGGTCAGTTCGTCTGCGGTATAGGTGTCCAGGGCAGAGGATGGGCTGCGCACTTTGCCCGTGCTGAAGATGCCCCGCTGCCGCAAAATTTCTTTGTGAATGCCAAAATGCAGCCCACCACCTTGCCCCGAAAGGCGGGCTACCGGCAGCAGATAGCGATTGAAGACCTCTTTGGCTGCGGCTTCGTTGCCCGCCTGGCAAAGATTCCAAATCTCCACAAAGGCTTCGGGCTGGGTGCAAAAGGGCATTGTGCCCACGCTGCCCCGGCGCATCTCTTCGATAAAATAGCCGCCCCCTGCCCCGCCGAAAATCACCAGTTTGTCGCCCAGTTCTTCCTGCATGGCCGCCACTTTTGCCGTGACAGGCTGGCTCTCCACCTTGATATATTGCACCCATTCGCATTGGTTTGCCAGGGCGCGGGCCAACCCCGTGGAGACGGGAACCATTTGGGTGTCTTGGATGAAGATGGGCAGAGGCACAGCATCAGAAATGGCCTTGAAATAGTCCACCACTTCCTCGTTGGATGCACCCATAAAATTAGGGGGCATGATCATCAGCGCGTTGGCCCCGTTGGCATGGGCGGCCCGACTGTAGTGTACAGCCAGGTCGGTGCCGGCCGCGCCGGTGTTGACGACCACCGGTACGCGTCCTGCTACCTGTTCCACTACGATGCGGGTCACCTGTTCCCGCTCCGCCTCTGTCAGCTTGAATACTTCGCTGGCGAGCGCGATGCCCAGGCCGTGGACGCCAGCCTGGATATTAAAATCGACCAGGCGGCGCAAACTTGCCTCGTCGATCTGGCCGTCCTCGAAAAAGGGGGTGCAGAGAATTGGGTAGATTCCCCGCATGGTCGTTTCTTGCATTGGTTTTGCTCCTTGTGCTGTGGCAACTCTGGTGAGATCATTCGCCGAACATCCCTAGTAACTACCAAGACAGTGATCGGATTTTCGCCACGAATTTCACGAATAGCACGAATTTGGCTAAATCATTCGTGAAATTCGTGAAATTCGTGGCAAAGGGTTGGTAGTTACCATCCCTATTCCTACTGCTCAATCGCTGGATCGAAGCAGACAAGCTCGACCGTATTGCCCTCGGGATCGGTGACATAGAGGCTGCGCCACTGTACCCAGGCGTGTTCGCTTGTGCGCACCGCCAGACCCAGCCCTTCCAGCCGGGCCTTTTCGGCAGCATAATCCTCCAGCCCAATGCCAAAGGCGATGTGATCAATGGTTGTGCGGGCAGGGTCCAAGCCGGGGTACTCATTCTCCGTTGTGCGGTCAAACAAAGCCAGAATTTGGGTGTGACCTGCAACGCCCTCGGCAATGTGGAAAAAGGCGCTCTGGGGGAAGCGGCGCAGCAGGTCCAGGCCGATGACATGGGTGTAGAAATGCTGCATTTCGTCCAGGTTTTCGACACGCAGCGCGATTTCACCCAGGCCGCGGATGGGTCTTCTCGTTGCATTCATCTTGTTCACTCTACAATCAGTTGCCCGATCTGACAGGTCTCCGCGTCGCAATACCAGAGCACGCCATCATGGATGGTCATGCCATGCACCTCCACCGGGGCCTCTATCCGTAGCACGTCCATCACCCGGCCATCGGCTGTGTCGAGCAGGTTGACAGTGCCCGCGCTGGTGTCCGCGGCCCACAAAAAGCCATCCCGTCCCCAGGCCAGCCCATGCACCCGCAGCCCCGGCGCACGAAAACTGTGGATTTCCGTCCAGCTTTCCGGGTCCATCACGTGCACCATCTGGGAAGGGGGCGACGCCACGTAGAGCTTTCCATCTTTCCATTCCAGCCCATGCGCACCTGTCACGCCCGCGTCGGGCGCGCCCTGCCGCCAAGCCACAATCCCTGCACCGGGCGAGTCGTATT
The DNA here is from genome assembly GCA_024643705.1 of Caldilineaceae bacterium. Classification (GTDB taxonomy): domain Bacteria; phylum Chloroflexota; class Anaerolineae; order Caldilineales; family Caldilineaceae; genus JACQGT01. The sequence goes on from JAHEML010000107.1 coordinate 6,976, forward strand.
TGGCGATAGTTTTGCCTGTGGTTGGGTCCAGCTTGGCAATTTTGACTTCGTAGGTGGATGCGATCCACAGGTAGCCGCCGCCCAATGTGATGCCGCTGGAATGGACGGTGTCGGTTTGAACTTCAAAGTTTACAGCGCCGGTGTCCCAATCCTGGCGCGTAACTTTGTGGTTGGCCTGATCGATGCACCAAAGACCTTCCGGCGCGGCCTGAATGCCATTGGGATGAGGATGGGGGCTTTTGAAGCTTGGTTTGGCCTGGGCGATTTTTGTTGGCATGGTTGGCTCCTGTAGCTGGTGACGATAGGTAGTTGACTAGCGGTTGATGCACGGAGGTGTGAGAGGGTCGGGCATAATTGAACAGTATAGACGTTTTGGAACAAGACGCAAATGGAGGCAAACGATTGGCCTGTAGTAGACTGGACAGAGAAAATACCAAGGGATGAAGGGGGAAATGAATGAGTCAATCTGCCAAATTGAGCAACGCACCCGCCACGCAACGCGTGGCCGACATTACCTACTATCTGCGCCAAGCCCACCCAGACGCGGCATGTGCCTTGCACTATGAAACCGTGTTCCAACTCCTCTGCGCGACCATCCTGTCGGCCCAATGCACCGACGAACGGGTCAACCTGGTCACCCCTACCCTCTTCGAGTGCTACCCCACACCCCAAGCCATGGCCGGGGCAGATCGGGCTGAATTGGAGGAGATTATTCGTTCCACTGGCTTCTTCCGCAGCAAGGCCCAATCTCTGCAAGAGTCCAGCGCGGCCATTTGCGAACGCTTCGGCGGCGAAGTGCCGCGGCAGATGGATGACTTGCTCTCTTTGCGCGGGGTGGCCCGCAAGACGGCCAACGTGGTGCTGGGCGTGGGCTACGGCATCGCTGACGGAGTTGTGGTGGATACCCACGTCAAGCGGCTGTCGCAAAAGTTGGGGTTGGCCGAAAGCAGCACGCCAGAAAAGATTGAGCGGGAGTTGATGACGCTCTTGCCCCGCGAGGATTGGATCGACATTTCGCATCTGCTCATCTTCCACGGGCGACGGGTCTGCAATGCACGTAAACCCCTGTGCGGCCAGTGTACCTTGGCCGATCTCTGCCCCTCGGCCCAGGTTTGACGGCACTCTGTGCAAGGCAAAAAGGCAACGGCAAATGGACAAAGAAAAAGGGTGACGGATAATTCCGCCACCCTTTTTCTTTCACGAACTTACTGCTCGGTTGCTCGATAGCGTTGAACAGTCTATCGAATGATCGTCATTGGATTAGTTGCTTGGTGGCAGAATGACGGCGTCGATGACATGAATCACACCGTTGCTGGCTTCGATGTCGGTGGTGACAATGGTAGCGCCGTTGATCATCACTTTGCCATCGGCCACACTAAACTTGACCATCGAACCCTGGACGGTTTCGGCTTCCAGGCCATCGGTCACATCGGCAGCCATCACCTTGCCGCTCAACACATGGTAGAGCAGAATCTGGGTCAGGTCGCCGGACGGGTCGGCGAGCAGGGCATCTACAGTGCCTTCGGGCAGGGCAGCAAAGGCTTCATCGGTGGGGGCAAAGACGGTGAAAGGACCTTCGCCGGACAATGTTTCGGCCA
>JAHEML010000851.1 GCA_024643705.1 Caldilineaceae bacterium
CGAGACGCACTTGTAGCCGGTGAGTTCTTTGCCTCGCTCGCCCATCAATTCGTAGACCCAGAGGTCGTTCACGTCCATTTTGTCGTCGGGGCGGGTGCTGAAGGGGCGCAGGATCACGCCGCTGAAGGTGTGGTAGGTGATGGCGATGTTGATGTTGCGGTGGCGGGTGATAAAATCGACCACGGCCCGAATTTCCACTTCGGAGGTGGGGAAAGGACCCGCGCCAGCCTGTTCGTTCTCCGGCTGCCACTCGAAGGGAAAGTTGCGGTTGAAGTCCAGCCCCTGCAACGGGCGCGCCGGGCGAATCTGCACGCCGTCGAAATTCTCGATGCGCCCCTCCTGAAACAGGCGATAGAACTGGCCTTCCTGCTCGTCTGGCCCCCGCTTTTCCATCAACTTGGGGTCCAGGCTGCTCACTTTCCAGTCTCCGTTGGGGTCGGGGATACGCATTTGCAGCACCCGCCCGTCGCCGTCCATGTCCTCGGCGTGGATGCCGTCATCCTTTTCGTCGAAGGGGTAGGGGCGCGTACCCGAACGCACAAATTGGGGCACAGCAGCCAGGGCCAGCGCCGCGCCGTCCGGGTTGAGCCGGGGGGCCAGATAGAGCGCGCAGTTGTCCAGCAGACGGGTAGCGCGGGGGTCTGTGCCATAGCTGGTGAGTAAGGTGTGGGCAATGTGCAGGGCTGTGGTTGTGCCTGCCAGCTCGGTGGCGTGGATGTTGGCATCGATCCAAATGGCGGGTTTGTCGGTGTCGGGGCCAGTGGCCTGATTGGTCAGGGTGAGCAAAGGGATGCCACGGCCTTCGTAGCTGTGGCCCAAGGTGGTGAATGCGACCAGGTTTGGGTATTCGTTTGCCCAGCGGGCGAGCACTCCGGTCAGTTCGTCATTGGTAAAATAGTGGTCGAAATTCATTCCAGCTCCATGAGAAGTGCTGTGAGCAGGGCCAGCCGCCCTGCAATCTGATCTACCTCGATATGTTCGTGATCCGCGTGCGCCCCATGACCGGGCACACCCAGCCCATCCAGGGTGGGCACGCCTAGCGCGCCGGTCAGGTTGCCATCGCTGCCCCCGCCTGTCGCGCCTTCTACCAAATCCAGGCCGATTTTTGTACCAATGACCTTGGCTTGTTCAAAGAGGCCAGCCGTCACTTTGCGTTCCAGCGGGGGACGCCCACCCCCATCGTGAATAGTCAGCTTGGCCCCGGCCAGTACAGGAGTCAGCCCACGGATGGCGTGGCGCACCCGATCCATTTCATCTGCGCTCCAGGCGCGCACATCGATAATGGCGCTGGCGTGGGGCGCAACCACATTCGATCGGGTTCCGCCGCTAACAACGCCCACATTGACAGTCGTGCCTGCTTCCATGTCGGTGAGCTGGTGGAGGGCTAAGATTTGGTGGGCCAGTTCTTGCACCGCGCTGATCCCTTTTTCCGGCTCTACCCCTGCATGGGCGGCCCGCCCGGTGATCGCCACCTCGAAATGGCCTGTGCCTTTGCGGGCTGTTTTGATCACGCCGCCGGGCAAGGGAGATTCCATCACCAGCACGTAGGCGGCCTGGCGGGCTTGGTCTTCGATCAACGCTTGGGATGTGTGGCTGCCTACCTCTTCGTCGGATGTCGCCAGCAGCACCACTGGTCGAGGAAGCCGCAGCCCCATCTCCTGCACGCCCTGGATCACATATTCCACCAGGGCCAGGCTGGATTGCATATCGAAGATACCTGGCCCATAGGCCCACCCTTGCTCGTCGATGCGGAAGGGATGGGTTGCCAGAGAGCCAACAGGCCACACCGTGTCAAAATGGCAGAGAATCAGCGCCGGTTTGGCGCTTGGGTCGGCCACGTACGCTGGGTTGTCGAAGACCACCCTCACATGGTTGCCCCGTTCTGGGTTGGCGACGATGAGAGCCTGACAGCCGACGGCCTGGTAGCGGTCTGCCAGCAATGCGGCAAAATTGTCCAGGCGCTCTTTGTCATCGCTGGGGGTTTCATCTTCCACCAGCAGGCGAATGGTGGCAAGAATTTTGTCCTGTTTGGTCTGGTAGAAGCCGACGAGTCGGTCGGTATCCATGTGCTTCCTCCTTTGGGTGGAAGGATGAAATGTCGAAATGTGCATCATTTGGGGAAAGTATCTTCTCAGCGGATGGCCTATCCCCCAAAGCCGAAGTCAAGCGCGCTGAAAAAGAGAGGGATCATCACCACAAATCCTACAAAGATGGCGGCCACCTCCAAAAAGACCCAGCCCTGGGCGGCCCGCAAGCCGATGCGCTGGCGATCCCGCTCTGCTGGTTGTCGACCAGTGAAGATATAGCGGACGGTGTACATCTCCGCCGGGCGCACAGGTTCCAG
>JAHEML010000852.1 GCA_024643705.1 Caldilineaceae bacterium
GCTGGACCCGATTGTCAATGCTACCGTCACCCTCTACCGCATCTGGGGGGATCTGCCCGACACCCGCAGCGAGACCCGCCAATGCCGCACAGTGGATACCCGGCCCGGAGGTGTTTGGTCCGGTGTGGCCCCGGCGCTGGGGCTGATGGAAGACGCCAACCTGACCCCACGCCAGATTGATCCCCAGGTGAACCCGCAGAGTACCGGAATTGATGGGCGCTACGGCTGGAACGTGGTCACTGGCTGCTGGTATGTGACGGTCAGCGCGGCGGGCTATGCGTCCAAGACCAGCCCGCTTGTCGGCGTCCCGCCAGAGGTAACAGATTTGGATATGACGCTGGACGCGCTCAATCAGCCCTATCAGATCAGCCTGCCACAGGTGAGCAGGTAGCAGTATTCCGTTGTGTAGGGCCGGTTTCTAACCGGCCAATGTGGGTGATCCAACCCGTTGGCCGGTTAGAAACCGGCCCTACGAAATCATTTCTCCATAACCAGCGAAGGAAAACCCGATGAAAACCCGTCTTCCCTTTTTGTTGATCGTTGCCGTGCTGTTTTGGCTGGCAGGCTGTTCATCCGACAGCCCAGCCGACGCGCCGACGGCTGTTCCCGCAGTGCCGGTGTCGGGTCAGCCAGCCGCGGCCCCGGCTGCTGCTCCCACGGCAGTTCCCGCCGCAGTGCCAACTGTTGTCCCAACGGCCGCGCCGGTTCAGGCCGTTGCGCCCGTCCTCGCCAGCGACCCCAGAGAAGCCATACTGGCCGCGATGCGGGCGATGATCAGCCGACCCTTCCGCAGCCATTCCACTATCACCGGCGAGGGGTTTTCGATGGATATCACCGGCGAATTCTCTCCGCCCGACGGGATGCGCATTCTGACCCAACTAAAAGACAGCCCGGAACGGGAGATGATTGTTATCGGTTCTCAAGGTTGGCAGAGGGCTGGTGCCGAAGGTTGGACCCCAATGCCCCCAGAAGTAGTGACGATGGTCAACGAACAGGGTGGTTTGGCTCCCAATATGGCGATGCTGGAAGCATCGATTACCTCTGCTCTTCTGGTCGGCCCGGAAGTGCTGGATGGGGTGGATGCGATGGTATACACCATATCTACCATCTTCGACGCCGGCAAACCGACAGAGATTGCCAGCGATGGGAAGCTCTGGATCGATACCAGTCGTGGGCTACCCATCCGCCAGGAGATGAAAAGCGGCGGGACGCTAACAGTGCAGACTATTGACTATGAGAATGTTGCGCCGGTCACGGCTCCATAGCAAGTGATTTTGTAAAGAAGAGTATTGATCGACCCGAACCCCGGTTACGGGTAAACTCCCAGCTCAGCGACAAAACCAGATCATTTTTCTCGGCAAGCCTGCGGGTTTGCCGAGAAAAATGGCACATCGCAGATTTTCAGACAGGTTTTGTGTAAAAATCGCCCCGTTTGTCCCCTTCTTTGTTGTATCCTTTGCGGCATGGCCCATAAAATCTACCGTTCGCTGGAAATTGTCATCACTGAATTGGCGACCATTGTCTGGGACGAGGCTGGCATACCGCCCGTGGCTGTAGAGGATGGTCGCGAGCGCGCCGTTTGGTGCGACGACGAGCCCCCACCGGATGTGGTTGTACTGCGCCGACGGCAGGACGGGGTGGGGTGGACGGTAAGCGTGCATGATGGGTCTTTGTGATCAATCCAATAGATGGACAGGCACACTATTCATTTCAGACAACCGGAGGTACACATGAAAGTCAGCCGATATTTCTTCCCTGTCGTGGCAATTTTCCTGGCGGTGCTGCTGCTGGGTGGCCTGCCCTTTGCCAGCGCCCAGGATGCCGCGCCCGACGCCGTTGATGCAGCGTTGGGTACAACTTTCACCTATCAGGGCAATCTCAAAAAGAGCGGCCAGGCGGTCAGCGCCAATTGCAGCTTCCAGTTCAGCCTGTGGGATGCGCTGACGGGTGGAACACAGCAGGGCGCGACAAAAACAGTCAGTAGTGTGCCGGTGCAGGCGGGCCTGTTCACTGCGCAACTGGACTTTGGCAAACAATTTGCCGGGGATGCACGCTGGTTGGAAACAGCGGTGAAGTGTCCGAGTGACGCAGCGTACGTTGCCCTGACGCCGCGCCAGCCACTGAATGCCGTGCCCTATGCGATTGGCCTGCGACCAGGCGCTGTGATGAAGAGCGCTGCTTTGGGTGACGCCTTTTATGTGGAGAAGAACGCAGAGTACAGCAATGCCATTCACGGCAAAGCCACAGCGGATCACGGCACGGGTGTGCTGGGTGAGAGCACATTGTGGGCTGGGGTCTGGGGCGAGAGCGCAGGGGCCAGCGGCGTGGTGGGCATGAGCGCAG
>JAHEML010000108.1 GCA_024643705.1 Caldilineaceae bacterium
GGGCTGTCGATGCCATCGGTGAGCAGGCCAGGGTAGGCGGCGGCATAGGGTTGGTCACTCAACCGTTGCCCCCGGTGGCGCAGGGTCAAGACCACATAGCGCTGGCGCAATTCGTAGGCGGGCACTTGAACAACACTGCCATAGCTGGGCGTCTGATAGACGGTAGGGAAGGGGCCTTCTCCGCCTACCGGAACGCTGAACCAGGCAAAGAGACGATAGGGGCCAATGCTGGTGAAACGGGCTGCAAAGACCGTGGAATGTTCGTTGGATTGGAGGGGAAGGTGGGTCAATTCAGCGTTCACCGGCAAGTGGGCCAGTTCAGTATCCACGGCATCCCAATAGGCATCAAAATCTGCGGGTCGCTCTGATAGTTTTGTCATTGTCCCTATCTCCCCTCGCTGCTCTGCAAATTCTTGTGGAAAAACTCATTGATCACAGCACCGTGGGCATAGCCGTTGGAATCATGCCCATAGCCATCGTAGGCGTAAAGTTGCTTTTGCTCCGAGCCGATACGGCGGAAGACCTCGTAGCCGGTCTCGGCTGGGCAGACATCGTCCTGCAGGCCAATGTGGACGATGATGGGGCAGCGGATGCGATCAACAAAGTTGTGGATGTCGAAGTAGGCAAGGGTAGTGCGCACCTGGGCTTGCCTCTCCGGGTAGAGACGCAGATATTCGACGATCTCCTCGTAAGGGTTGGTGTGGGTAAGATCGACCGCGTCCATCATCCCGGCCAGATAGGGCGCGCCGGCTGCGGCTACGGCAATTTGGGGGCGCAAGGCCGCAGCCAACAGTGTGAGCGCGCCGCCCTGGCTGCCGCCGGTCACACCAATCCGGCTGCCGTCCACTTCCGGCTGACCGTCCAGAAAATCGATGACCCGCAACGCGTCGGCATAAAAACCCCGATAGCCGTAGGTGTTGCGGTCCGTGATATTGTGGACAAGCAATCCTGGGTAGCCGGGGTTGTATTGGCTATGGCTGCGTAGTTTGCCTCTGGGCGCGGCCCCAAAAGCAGCGTAGCCCTGCGCCGCCCAATTTTTTGGCAGGGTCGGCTCACTGATGTATCCCGGATAGACGACGACCGCGGGCAGTGGAGTGGTACGCTGGCGGGGCAAGCAATACCAGCCAGCAACCCGAACACCGTCCAGGCTATCGTAGTGGACTTCGAAGACTTCAACCTGGGCAGTGGAGCGCAGGGGCACGGGTGTGATAAAAGCGTTGAGTGGAATAGCCGCTAGTTGAGCTTCTATTCCGGCCCAGAACTTGTCAAAGTCGGCAGGCTTGGTCACGGATGTGCCATAGGCGGCAGGATCAGGACGCGGCATATGGGGTATCACCTTTCGATTGCTCTGTTTTTGCTGCGAGAGAGAGGAAGCGGACGGAAAGATTGGATGGTTGGTGGAAGTGGTTCAAGCAGTTTGTTTGGCAAGGGCGAACGTTTCAGGAGAATTGTATCTTGGGCACGCAAGAAGGTCAAACCAGTTTTTCAGATGAGTGTTTATGCTTCTGCGGGGTACAATCAGCCATGAAAATGGGGGTGCTGATGTTATCCGCTGTCATCCGTCCGCTCCGTGTCATCTACGTTCTTTTTTCAAATCGGGCAACACGACCAGCTAAATCCGATCATGACGAATCCGATCATGACGAATCCGATAACGACGAATAAGGGATGCGGAGCGTCCGCAGACTGTTCCCACGCAGAGCGATGGGAACAAGCGAACCAGTCAACCAACCAGCCAACCCTGCCCATTGGCCGAAACTGGCTCGAAGCGGTATACTTTTCCAGAAGACCTTCCCATCTTGTCACATCGGTTTATCCACCCCAGCCATACAAGCCCAAAACCCATGCCCGCTTCTCGACTATTATTTGGATATCAGGCACAAGCTGCAGTGCGTAGCGGATTTGACCAATTGGCCGCGGCGTTGGAAGTCGCTCTGGGGCCGAAGGGAAACCGTGTGGCCGTGGAGCGCAGCAATCGCAGCCGCCCCCCCGAAATGCTCAGCGATGGCGCTGACATTGCCCGGCGAATGAGTGGATTGCCCAATGCCTTTGAAGGGATGGGCGCGTACATGGCTCGCCACATCGCCTGGCAGATGGAAGAGTCTGTGGGCGATGGGGCAACCACGGCTGTTGTCATCGCCCGCCGCATCCTGGACGAGGGTTTGCGTCACGTTGCCGCGGGCCACAATGCCATGAGCTTGCGCCGGGGGCTGGAAAAGGGGCTGGTTGTTGCACTGGAGGCTCTTGCCAGCCAGTCCATTCCTCTGAACGACCCGCGTCAGACCAGCGCTTTGGCCGCGGCCATCACGGGTGATGCGGTTTTGGGGAAATATATCGAAGAGGTCTTCGATGTAATCGGACCTCTGGGTGCAGTGGAAGTACGCAAAAGCTATGCCCGCACCCATGACCGGCGGTATATTCGGGGAGTGCTTTGGAACAACGGCTGGATCAGCTCCTATTTTACCAACGAGCCGGGTAAAGCCGTCGTCTTGAAGCCCTATTTGCTCTTCACGGATCGCCACCTGAACAGCGCGGACGAACTGATCCCGCTGATGGAGCAGATTCGTCGTGAAGGAGGGCGCGGGCTGGTGGTGATCGCCACAGATGTAACGGGGCACGCCCTTAATTTGCTTGTGACAAATAAACAGCGCGGTGGCCTATCGACGCTTGCCATCAAAGCACCGGGGCTGGGCACCGAGAAGGCAGAAGTGTTGGCTGATCTGGCCGCTCTTTGTGGCGGTAAACTTTTTTTGAGCGTGGCTGGCGAATCTCTTGCAAAAGCGACGTTGGCCGATTTGGGCCAGGCCGATGAGGTGCAGGCCATCCGCTCCAGTTTTACCATTGTCGGTGGTCATGGGCGCCCTGCGCTGATCCGGGCACGCGCCGAAGAACTGCGCAAACGAATTCCTGCCGCGGCCTATGGGCGGGATAGAGAACGGTTGATCGAGCGTCAGTCTAAACTGACCGGTGGTGTGGGCGTGCTGGAAATTGGCGGCGCGTCGGATGTGGAGCAGGAATATCTGAAAGAGCGCACCGAAGAGGCTGTGCGGGTGGTACGCCTGGCCCTGCAAGAAGGAATTGTTCCCGGTGGTGGCTCGGCCTACCTTGCCTGTATCCCCGCCGTCGAGGCGCTTGTCCTGCCCCCGGATGAAGCACCTGCTACCGCCATCCTCTGCCAGGCATTGGCTGCGCCAGCCCAAGCCATCATCGTCAATGCGGGGTTGGAGGCCGCCCCAATTTTGGCCCGACTGCGGACACAGGGCGCAGGATGGGGCTACGACGTTTTGAGTGAGAAAGTTGTGGAAATGACATCCGCTTTCATCGTCGATCCGGCACGGGTGGCCGAAGCCGCGCTACGTACCGGCGTTTCGGGCGCGCTCATGGGGCTGACAACCGAGGTATTGGTCTACAAGCCCCGCCATAACCGTGATGAAGATGTGGATTTTGAGGCGTAGAGCCGAGACAACCAACGGCCAAGAACAAGCAGATACAGCGACGGCAGGTCATTTATAGATGAAAACTACCCAATACTCCGCATCGAAGCCCTTCACACGTACAGGTGGCTGGCCTGGTGGCACAGTCACTTCCCTGGCAATCCTGCCCAAGGGTGACCTCTTGGCTGGGACAATGGCAGGGCTGTTTCGTTCGTCAGATACAGGGCAGAGTTGGTCGAGGGTGACCAATGGCCCTTCAGACCCAGCGATCCTGACCCTGTCGGTTGCTCCCCGGATCGACGACGAGCAAGAGGGTGACGAGGCGGAGCTTTTTGCCACAACCGAAGGCGGGCGGCTCTACTGTTCCCCGGACGGGGGGAAAAGTTGGCCGGAAGTGACCAGTTGGATCGGCCTTGGCGTCGGTGTTGCCCTTGCCATTTCCCCGAATTATGTCGCCGACGGCACCCTGTTTGTTGCCACTGCCGACGGCCCGTTGCGTTCACAGGATCGAGGCATTAGCTGGGAAAGCTCCACTTTTGGCCTGCTGGATGTGGACACGCTCTGCATCGCCTGCTCCCCCGATTTTGCCCAAGACGAAACTCTATGGGCTGGAACGGCTTTTGGCGGTTTTTTCAGCTCCCGCAATGGAGGGCGTTCGTGGCGGGAATCCGGCACAGGGCTGCCCGATGCCGCGGTACAATGTCTGGCCTTGGCCGACGATGGCACACTTTTTGCAGGGACCGAAGCAGACGGCGTCTTTCGTTCCACTGATGGGGGCGGAAGCTGGCAGCGGGCCGGTGGCGAGCTGGACGGATTCAGCGTGAACAGTTTGGCTGCGCTGCCTGGCGTCCTATTGGCCGGCACGAGTTCTGGTCTCTATCGCTCGGAGGATAGGGGCCTGCATTGGCACGCCTGTACGAATGGCGACTTTGCAGCCTTTGCCCTGGCAGGTCAAGGAAACTTGGCAGGTCATGGTAATCTGGTTGTGGCGGGAAGTTGGCAAGCAGGCGTTTTCTCGTCCGTTGACATGGGTGCATCGTGGCAAGCAGCAAATGGCGACGGTGTTGGCCTGCTGGCCGCGCATACCCCGCCCCTGGCTGTTCTCACCCCACGCCACGAGTTGTATGTGGTTGACAGCGACGGTGGCTCCGCTCTTTCGACAAATAGCGGCCAAAGCTGGGAGCGGTTGGATTTTCTGGATGAAGATGAAACTTGCGACTTTATTGCAGGCGCGGGCCAGGGCGAGCAGTTTACCCTGTTTGCCTGGGCCGGAGAATCACTGTACCGACAGGTCGGTGGTGGCACATGGCAACGCAGCTTGGCACCCGGCAACGGCGCAAGCCATCTGGCTGTCTCGCCATCCTATGCCGCAGATGGAGCGCTTCTTCTGGTGGATGCGGATAATTATCTCTACTTGTCGGAAGATCGGGGCGAAAGTTGGCAAGAGCTAGAGCCGCCCGAAGTCGATGGCGATGTGTTGGGTGTCGCTATCTCACCGTTTTTTACGGAAGATTTGCGCTGTTGGCTCGTTACCGGGGCTTTTGATGGTTCGCATATTCAGGTGTCGGCGTGGCAGACGGACGACGCTGGCCGCACCTGGACGGATGTGGCCGGGTTGGCGCTGGACACCCCGGCTATTAGCCTGTTGCCTCTGGCTGATTCCCTGCGCCGTCCTTTGTTGTTGGCCGCACAAAATCGGCTGATTACTCTTTACACCGACCCGGAAAATGGCGAACTGGCAGTGGAACAACGCTTTTTGGCAGACGATTTGCAGATTATTGGTCTGGCGCAGCCACACAATGGGGCAGATGAAGGCGGACTGATGGCCGCAACGAATCGAGGTCTCTGGCACATTCCCTCGGGCAATGGCGACGCTGTCTGCATCGGGCTGGCCGAGCACTCGGTTGTGGCTCTCTTTCCCCGTGAGGACGTGCTGAAAGCCGTGACATTGGGTGGCGAGGTGTGGCAGCAATCTGGGTAACCGGCAGGACGAACGATAAAAAACAGGCCCTGGTTCGGATACTCCGACCAGGGCCTTTCTTGTTGTCGAGATAGCTGTCGGACACCGCGCGCACTGCTGCTGGCCTAGTGCGCTCCCCGCAACACAGCCATCAACTGTTCCAGCACAATCGTCTCTTCCCCATCTTCCAACGTCATGGGGTTGAGATAGATGCTCTCGTCCGGGCCGCCAGAAACTGTCACAGCGGGGGTGCCCGCCAACAGCGCCGCCACGACTTCGTTGCGGCTAATGCCCGCTTTGGCCGCGTCGATGTGCACCTGGGCACGGGGCATGGGCTGGCCCGCCTCGTTGGGGAAGGAGCGATGGGCCGACACACCGGGCAATCTGTTCAGTTCACCACACCAACCGCCCACTATCTCTTCTGTCTGCGAGAGCCGCCCTTCGTGATCCAGGGCCAGATAGCAGCGCACCGCGGCCAGCACACCGCATAGTTCCTCTTTGCCCACCTTCATTGGGCGGCCAATGCTGTGGTTGGGTGGGCCATTCAGCCGCATGGCCTCGATCAATTCCCGCTTGCCCAGCACCAAACCAGACGACTGGGGGCCGCGCAAATCTTTGCCGCCGCTGAAAATGGCCGCGGTTGCGCCCAGTTTTGTGAAGTTCCATAGGTTTTCCACAGGTGGAACCTGGGCGGCCGCGTCCACAATCACGGGCACGTCGTGGGCGTTGGCAATTTCAATGACCTTCACCAGGGGGATGTCCCCGTGGCCTGTCATGCCCCCCTGAAACCAGATGATGGCCGCGGTGCGCTCGTTGATGGCGGCTTCCAACTGCCAGGGCGCAGTGCTGCCTGCGTAGCCTATCTCTACCAGTTTAACGCCGACCTGACGCACCGCGTGGTCGTAGCCATTGCGGTGGGATTTGTGAACGATCACTTCATTCTTTAGGCCAGTGGTGTCGGGTAGTTGGTGGATGGCAGCCATATCTTTGCCCGCCACCAGCGCGGCGATAGCGATGGCAATGCCCGCGGCCGCGCCGCAGCTTACGTAGCAGGCATCGTTGTGGGTCAGCTCGGCGATGGTGTCGCCCACCTTGGCCTGCAACTCCTCCAGATCGATGAAAACTTTGGAGGCGTCCACCATGGCCTGCACGACTTCGGGTGGCATGAGCGAACCACCCAGGCGGGTGAGGGTGGCCGAGGCGTTGATCAGCGGTTTGATGTTGAGTTCTTCGTAGATTGTCATTTGGATACCTGAAGGGGTGAAAGTCACAAGGCAAAAATGAAAGGCAAAAGGCGTGTCATTCCGATGTTTGGCCGACGTTCGTTAGTCGTTTCTTCTCTGTCATACGGAAGCAATCGTACTGGTTGTCGCGCATGAACCGGCTTGCCAGAGCAATGGCTTCGGCTTCGGTGAGCAGACGGTCGTCGATTTCGGCTTGCAGGGCGCGGCCAAGCCAACGGCGGGCCTGGATAGAATAAGCGAGGGCCGCGCCCGGCCAAGCGGTGTCGCCGCCGAAGAGAAAGAGTTTGTTGCTGGGCACGCTGTGGATGCATTGGCGCAAAAAGTTGACTGTGCTGAAAGGATCGATGCTCCATGCCCAGCAGAAATCGACGTAGACGTTGGGGTAGTGTTTGGCCAGGGCCACCATTTCGTCGCTATAGGGGTAGCCAATGTGCATGAGCACAAAGCGGGCGTCGGGATATTTGGCAAGCAGGGGGCAAAGGTTGCCGGGTTTGATGTAGTCTACGGGCATGCGGCTATGGCCTGCGTAGTAGCCTGTGTGAATTTTGAAGGGCAAATCGTGTTCGATTGCCAGTTCCACACCCCGTGCCAGTGACCAATCGCCCAGGCAAAGGCGATCATCGGCAGACAAACTTTGGGCATCATGCAAATAGGCATCAAAAATCGGCACAACTTCGGCATCGCTGCGCTCGCGCCAAGCCAGGGTTCGGTTGTAGGCGTGCTGGCTTTTGACCGCGATGGCGACAGACCCGTTTTGGGCAAAGATAGCGTTCATGGCTTGGCGCAAGGTCGCCAAATCGTGGATCACCACACCAGTCTCTGCGGTGATGTCGGCCAGGTCTGGCTCGCCCCTGGCAAACTTGACCCAGGAAATATCGTAGAAGAAGAAGTCGGGGCCAGAGGGATCGACGGCGCAGGGACGCACAAAATCGTCGGTCTGCACATGATCCAGGTTGGCTCTGTCGCGTAGAATATGGAGCCGCTGGCCTGGCTGCCGCAGTGCATTGTGTAGGGGCAGGGCATTTTCCAGCCCGTCGGCGCTGAGCTCGTCCAGCCCGTAGAGTTCGCGGGCGATGATACTCACGGCCTCGCCGTAGCCCGTGTGGCGCACAGCCTGCCAGGCCCGCTCGATACCAGAAAAGCGGGCGCGCACATCCGGGTCGGCGTTGTTCAACAGACGATCGACCGCTGCTTGCCCAGCACCGGCCACCACCAAATCAGCCGAAACGTAGTTGCCGAAGAGATTCTGTAGCATGTCTGGCCCATCATTGACATGCTCCTGCTCTGAGCGCAGATGCTCGTGGGTGTCGCAGAGAGGCGTTGTTTGGATAAAGTCGGCCAGAGCAGTGGGCATGGAAGCCTCCGGGAGCATGGACGGAGAGGATGGTTTTGGGGAAAAGGTTACGAAACGTGAAACGTGAGATCGGCGGACGATCTCACGTTTCACGTTTCGTACTTAAGCAGCATCCCTACTTTTAGCGAGTGCGTTCAATTAGGATGGTCGATCCAGGTCCAGTACAGCATTGACCCGTTCTTCGATCACCGGTGCGTGTTCGTCGTAGGTTGCTTCGCCTGCCCAGATCAGGTCGATCTCGTTGCGGAAGACGTCGTTGGCCTCGGTGAATCGGGTATTCTTGGGCATGGGGAAGGGTTCGATGCCAGCGGTCAGCAGGGTGTCGGTTACACCGAACATCCGGTTGACTTCGTTGACTTTGGCATCGGTCCAAGCAGACTTATGTCCGTTGGGCTGGAGATTGCCGTCCAACACCATGGATACGCCTGCTTCGCCGCTGCTAAAGAGTTTCATCAGGTCCCACGCTTCTTCCGGGTGGGCCGACTTGGAACTCATCATATGCATGTTGCCGGAATAACAGGTTCCCTGACGGCCTTCTGGGCCAACCGGAATCAGAGCAG
>JAHEML010000853.1 GCA_024643705.1 Caldilineaceae bacterium
CCACGGTTCTCGCGGCAAGGTGGTTGATGTCAAGGTTTTCACCCGCGACGATCACCAGGACATGGCCGCTGGTGTGGAAATGATGGTACGTGTGAGCATTGCCCAGCGCCGTCGGCTGACCGAAGGCGACAAGATGGCCGGTCGTCATGGCAATAAGGGCGTTATCTCCAAGGTTGTGGCTGTGGAAGATATGCCCTTCCTGCCGGACGGTACGCCTGTGGATATTATCCTGAACCCGTTGGGTGTGCCTGGCCGTATGAACATCGGTCAGATTTTGGAGACACATCTGGGTTGGGCCGCTGGTCGGCTTGGTTTCCTGGCCGAGACACCTGTCTTCGACGGAGCCAAAGAGGATGAGATTGAGGCTGAATTGGGCCGTGCCTGGCTGATCGATCGTGCCTGGCAAATCATCTCGGATCGAGCCTGGGTCTATGTCAATGGTCTTGGCGTTGAAGTCGAAGATATGGCCGACGACGCCGATGCCCGACGAATCTACCTGCTGCATTGGCTCGAACCATTGGGTTACGATCCAGAGCAGATCTTCTATGATGAGGCTTACGCCCGTCGGGCCGTGCTGCGCGAGTGGTTGCGCGAAGAGGGCTACGAACCCGATTCTGTGTTGCCACCCTTGCACAACCAGGTACACACCACCGACGAAAGCGACAGAGCGGCCAAGAACGCAGCTATCCGGGAATGGATGATCTACCACGGCGGTAACCCCGGCGATCTGACCGGTGAGGTGCTGGAAGCGGCTGGTGAAGCCATGAGCCGCGAGATCGAATGGCCGCTGCCCACAACCGGCAAACAGCGGCTCTACGATGGCAAAACCGGTGATGCTTACGATTCTCCTGTGACAGTCGGCATTGTGCAGATGCTCAAACTGCACCACTTGGTCGAAGACAAAGTACACGCCCGTAGCACAGGCCCCTACAGCCTTGTCACCCAGCAACCCCTGGGCGGTAAAGCTCAGTTTGGCGGCCAGCGTTTTGGCGAAATGGAAGTGTGGGCGCTGGAAGCCTATGGCGCTGCATACACCTTGCAGGAAATGCTGACGATCAAATCGGACGATACGACAGGCCGTGTGAAAACATACGAATCCATTGTCAAGGGCGAGCAGATTCAAAGCCCAGGCGTCCCGGCCAGCTTCCGTGTGCTGGTGAAAGAATTGCAAAGTCTGGCCCTTTCGGTTGAGGTGATCAACGACAAGAACGAGGTGATTCAGTTTGGCAAGGAAGAAGAGACCGAACGATTGCCAAGACTTGGCTTTAGCCTGAACATTCCCAGCCCCATGAGTCGCAGCAGCGAATAAAGTTGGTTGTCGCAAGTGGCAGAGCATGATCAAATGTCGTGCCGCCTGCCACTTGCACCCTGCCACTTCGAATAGGAGATACACGAATGGAAGTACGCGATTTCGATGCAATCCGCATTTCCCTGGCCTCCCCAGAGCAGATCCGCGACTGGAGCTACGGCGAGGTCACAAAACCAGAAACCATCAACTACCGCACCCTGCGCCCCGAACGGGATGGCCTCTTTTGCGAACGCATTTTTGGCCCCACCAAAGATTGGGAATGCTCGTGTGGCAAGTACAAGCGTGTGCGCTACAAAGGCATTGTGTGCGATAAATGTGGCGTAGAGGTTGCCCCCAGCCGTGTGCGCCGAGAGCGCATGGGCCACATCGAACTGGCATCCCCCGTTAGCCACATTTGGTATGTCAAGGGCGTTCCCAGCCGCTTGGGACTGCTGCTCAACATCAGCCCGCGCTACCTGGAACGGGTGCTCTACTTTGCCCAGTTCATCGTCACCGAAGTGAGCGAAGATGCCCGCAGCCGAGCCATCCAGCGCCACGAGAAGGAACTCCAAATGCGGATCACCCGCATGGAGGCCGAGATTCAGTCCCAGATCGACATCATTGAAAACCAGGCCGGAGCAGCCCTGGCTGAAGTAGCCTCCGAAGAAGAGCAGGAAATTCAGACGCTGGATGCCCGGATCACCGAGCAGACCTCTGCCGCCATCAGCCAGGCCCAGTCTTTGCAATCTTGGATTCAGCGCATGACTGGCAAGAAGGCCGGTGATGCCCAAAAGCTAGCCTGGGTTGACGATGCTGTGATTGGCGCTGGTGAAACCGTAACCGCTGATCACGACCGCATGGTCAACGATTTTGTGCAAGAACGGCTCAACTCGCTGCAGGCCGAATCCGACGAAGAAAAGAACGACATCCGTGAGCTGATTCAGGCCAAGCGCGACCACGTTCAGCAGGAACTCGACGCTGTGGTAGGCAAGCTGCGGGATGATCTGGCCGACCGTCAGGGCCGGCTGGAAGCAGCCATGGAGAGCGACCTG
>JAHEML010000854.1 GCA_024643705.1 Caldilineaceae bacterium
GGCGACGCCGATCGAGCCGCCCTCTCGGGCAAAGACGGGGGTGGCCCCGAAGGCCCGCTCGTAGGCGGTGGCAGCTGCGGCCAGTTGGGGTGTATCCAGGGGAACAAGCACCGCGGGCGCATGTTGGCGGGTGACGACGGAGACCTGGACAGTGGGCGGCGCGATGTTCTGCAAATGACGTTCGATCATGCCGCCGATCTCGCCGGATGGCTGGTCGGGAACCAGGCGGCAACTGATTTTGGCGTGGGCCGTGCTGGGGATGACCGTTTTGAAGCCAGGGTCGATAAATCCACCCCACATGCCGTTGATTTCCAAGGTGGGCCGCGCGCCGATGCGCTCGGTGATGGTGTACTCTTCTTCGCCCCAGGCCGCGGCCACCCCGCTTTCGGCCAGCAGTTCGGGCGCACCATAGGGAACCTTTGCCAGGGCGTCTCGCTCGGCTTGATCCAGGGGGCGCACGTCATCGTAAAAGCCCGGCACGGCGATGCTGCCGTCTGGATTGTGCAGGGCTGCCAGCAATTCGGCCAGGGCTTGGTTGGGGTTGTGTACCGCGCCACCGTACATGCCGCTGTGCAGGTCCCGCTGGGGACCGGTAACAGTCACCTCGCCAGCCCATACCCCGCGCAGGCCATAGACGATCTTGGGCTTGTCCGGAGCCAGGATCGGCCCGTCGGAGATCAGGCAGATGTCCGCGGCCAGCTTGGCTGGGTTTTCTGCCACATAGCGCATGATCGCCTGGCTGCCGTCCTCCTCTTCGCCTTCCACCAGAAACTTGACATTGACAGGCAGTGCGCCGGTGGTTGCCAGCAAAGCCTCCACCGCGGCCACGTGAATGTATGTCTGCCCTTTGTCGTCGGACGCGCCTCTGGCAAAGAGGCTGTCGCCGCGCACGGTCGGCTCGAATGGGGGCGTCTGCCAGCGGTCAAGGGGGTCGACCGGCTGCACGTCGTAGTGGCCGTAGATGAGCACGGTTGGCGCGTCGGGGCCTGCGTGTAGCCAATCTGCATAGACCAGGGGATGACCAGCGGTGGGGATGACTTCCACCTGTTCTAGGCCGGCGGCGGACATTTTTTGCGCCAGCCAGTCGGCCGCGGCTTGCACATCGCCACTGTGTTGGGGCTGGGTGCTTACGCTGGGGATGCGCAGCCACGCGCAGACTTCGTCCAGGTGGCGCTGGCGGTTGGTGTTCAGATAGGTGGCAATGGATCGATCGTTCATCGGGGTTCCTTTTGCGGTATAATGGAGGGGTGAAGACGAATGATGACGGACGATAGACGACGGACGACGGACGACAAAGCGTGCATGTATCCAACATCTCGTCCGCTATTGATACGCATCTATCTCTAATCCCACCGCAAAGGAGCCTATTGTGTCAAATTCCCAACCCATCAGCAGCGCTGAAATTTACGAGCGGGCCAAGGCCATCCAACCAAAAATTCAGGCGTGGCGGCGCGAGATTCATCGCCACCCGGAGCTGAGCTTTACCGAACACCGCACGTCGGGGCTGGTGAATGCCGAGATGATCAGTCTGGGCATTCGCACCGAAACCGAGGTTGCCAAGACCGGCGTTGTCGGCCATATCCACGGTGGCGACGGGCCAACCGTGGGTCTGCGCGCCGATATGGACGCGTTGCCCATCACCGAGGAGAATGGCTCCGAATTCGACAGCGGGCGTGCGGGGATTATGCACGCCTGCGGCCACGATGCCCACACGGCCATGTTGCTGGGTGCGGCAACACTGCTCAAGGGGCTGGCGGATGAAGGGCGGCTGCCGGGTCGGGTGCGCTTGCTTTTTCAACCCAGCGAAGAGGCATCGGACGACGAGGGCAAATCGGGCGGGCTGCGCATGGTGGAGGAGGGCGCGTTGGACGGGCTGGACGCTGTCTTTGGCTTGCATGTGGACCCCACCAAGGATGTGGGGGTTGTCGCTACCCGATCCGGGCCACTGCTGGCTGCTGCCGATGAGTTTCAATTGACGGTGCGGGGTGCGGGTGGTCATGCGGCGCGTCCCCAAGGGGGCGTCGATCCCATTGTTCTGTCCGCCCATGTCATTCAAGCCATCCAACAGGTTGTCAGCCGTCGTCTGGACCCGCTGGAACCGGGCGTCATCACGGTGGGCCAGATTCATGGTGGCACGGTGAACAATGTGATTCCCGACACGGTCTATTTGAACGGGACGATCCGCTCGTTTACACCAGAGAGTCGCCAACTTCTCCACGACGAACTGCGCCGGGCCTGTGGCGTGGCCGAGGCGTTGGGTGGCAGTTTTGAATTGACCATCAAGTGGGGCTACCCACCCACCATTCTCGACCCGGACGCGGTGGGGGTTTCGTTGGCCG
>JAHEML010000855.1:0-1861 GCA_024643705.1 Caldilineaceae bacterium
TCATGGAAAATCAGCGACGCGGGCTTTTCTTTGGCAAGCCGGCCCCCTTCTCCAAGGAGGTGGTACGGTTTGCCCGCACCTATCACGGCTACTATTTCGCCTGGGCCACCATCTACACCTTTTGGTATCACCCCACAGTCTCGACCAGCGGCCACTTGATCGGCTTCTTCTACATGTTCCTGCTGCTGCTCCAGGGCAGTCTCTTCTTCACCCGCGTCCACACCAATCGCTGGTGGACGCTGACCCAGGAGTTCACGGTGCTGATCCATGGCACACTTGTAGCCGTGATGCAGGGCAACGGCATTTGGCCCATGTTCGCCTTTGGCTTCGCTGGCCTATTTGTCATCACCCAGATGCATGGGGTTGGTCTATCCATTCGCACACGGTGGGGCATTATGGCGGCTTTTGTCGCCAGTGTTCTATGGGTCTACAGCGACCGGGGCTGGGCACAATTGAACGAGATCATCCGCATTCCAGCCATCGACTATCTCGCCGTCTTTGCTCTGGCCGGCATCTTCTGGCTGGTGCTGGCAATTGCCAGAAAACTGAAACCCGCAGACCAGATTCCAGCCCAGAGTTGACCGGGGCTGGAGAAGGCGGCTATACTGGCGGCATCAAAACAACCTGCCATGTGAACGGAATCTAACTGTGACCGCCTCGAACCCTGCCGTATCGCCTGCCCGTGCCTGGATAATGGCCGCCCGTCCCAAAACCCTGCCTGCCGCGCTGGCCCCAGTGTTGGTGGGGACGGCGCTGGCCTTCCACGACAACGCCTTCGTCCTGCTCCCAGCAGTAGCAGCGCTGCTGGGAGCCTTACTCCTGCAAATCGGCTCCAACTTTGCCAACGACTACTTTGATTTCTTCAAAGGAGCCGACACAGCCGAACGGCTCGGCCCAGTGCGGGTGACAGCCAGTGGCCTGATCAGCCCCAGCCAACTACGGTGGGGGATGGTTGCAGTCTTCGGGCTGGCAGCATTGGATGGCCTCTACTTGATACAGATCGGCAGCTGGCCCATATTGGCCGTAGGCGTGGCTTCAATACTGGCCGCTCTTCTTTACACTGGTGGCCCTTTCCCCTTTGGCTATTACGGGCTGGGCGACATATTCGTCTTTATCTTCTTTGGGCTGGTAGCCGTCTGCGGGACATACTTTGTCCAAGCCCTGCACCTGACCTGGCCTGTGGTTGTGGCCGCTGTTCCGCCCGGATTGCTCATCACCGCTATCCTGGTGGTGAACAATCTGCGGGATATCGAAACTGACGCCAAGGCAGGCAAACGCACCCTGGCTGTTATGCTCGGGCGGGCAGGGACCCGCCAAGAATACGCGATACTGATCGTCGCCGCCTATCTAATCCCAATTCTATTGTGGTTGGCCTTCGATTATCACCTGCTTGTGCTGCTACCTTGGCTGACCATGCCCATCGCCAGCAAGTTACTCGGCAATGTGATGCAAAAGATTGATGGGCCATCCCTGAATGCAACCCTGGCCGGCACAGCCCGCCTTAGTCTCCTCTTTTCGTTGTTGCTGGCAGCAGGTATCGTTATACGGTGAGCCACGCAGGGGAACTATTTTCGACCTGCGCTCAATATATAGGGTGTACTATCCGCCCGCCCGACACGGCAGAAATTGATTCTGCCCACTATCGTCCAGGAGGATTTCCGATGGATCGTGTATATGTAATGAATTTGGTAACGAGTTTTCAGTTGGGGCACATTACCCGACGCCAATTTCTCAAACGCTCGACAGCCGCACTGGGTAGCGCAACCCTGGCGAGCAGCCTGTTGGCGGCATGTGCAGCCGTACCCCCCAACGCCCCTGCCCCTACCCTGGTGACACCCGTGCCTGCCACCGAAGTGCCACC
>JAHEML010000855.1:1871-2335 GCA_024643705.1 Caldilineaceae bacterium
AGTCGCAGAAGGTGACGCAGAAGTGATGGGTGAGGATATCTCATACCCAGGTGTGGATGGTGGCGAAGATCTGACCGGCTATCTGGCCTGGCCTGCAAGCGCCGAAGAAAACCCCGTGCCAGGCGTCATCGTGTTGCAAGAGTGGTGGGGACTGAACGAGCACATCAAGGATGTCACCCGTCGTTTTGCCGCCGCGGGCTATGTGGCTTTGGCCCCAGACCTTTATCATGGGTCGGTTGCCACCGAGCCGGACGAAGCCCGCAAGCTGGTGATGGCCCTGGACATGCCCACAGCCGTCATAGAAATCGGTCAGGCGGCCAACCATTTGCTTGAACAGACCAGCGTGAGCGGAGAAAAAGTTGGCATCGTCGGCTTCTGCATGGGTGGACGTCTGGTGCTTGCCAGCGCTACAGCCCTGGACACCCTCGGCGCAGCAGTCCCCTTCTACGGCAGCGCGCTCACAG
>JAHEML010000856.1 GCA_024643705.1 Caldilineaceae bacterium
AACAACTACACCGGCGTGTGTGGTCAGGGCATCAAGGTGAACGGCCAAGGCACCAACATTCTCGACAATGTGATTGCCCGCAGCCGTACTGGCTTCGAGTCGAACCAAGGGGGCGCGCTTGATGGGGCCATCCTTTACAGCGACAATCGCTTCAGCCCCGGCGGGATAACTGTGCGCGGCAATTTGGTCTATCAAGGACCAGGTGACATCTACGTCTTTGGGCCGGAAGTTCTGCAAGCCTTGCGCCTCTTCCGCCCAGCCCGGATCACGAGTATCGAAGGCAAGACAGTCACCGGCGGCAACGGGATTGATCCGAAGGGCAACGAGAGCCACTGCCCCAATTGTATTATCGACTTCTATCTGGACGGGCGCGACGACAATGGGGATGCCCTGGCCTATGCGGGCAGCACCGTGGCCGACGCCGACGGAAATTTCACCTTCACCCTGGCGAACCCGTTGGCAGATACGGCAGGCATTCGCACCAGCAGCACCACCCAATCCGCCGACATCATCGGCAGCCTTGCCATCAGTACTACGACCAAATTCTCCGGACTGTACACCAAAATTGCGTCTTTGGAGATTCAAGGGCCGATCACCGGCGACGCCGATATCAACATTCCCTTCACCTTTCGCATCACGCCCTTTTCTCTTGCCACACCGGTGACTTACACCATCGACATCACAGACTTTAACCGTTCTGTGCAGACTGTTGATCTCACCGCGCCTAAACTGAACATCCGCTGGACGACTGAGGGCGAAAAGACCATCGCTGTTACAGCCGATAACGGACTGGTGAGCGTGACAGACACCCACACTATTCAGATCGGGGAAGTGAGTACCGGCGTAGACGTCTACCTGCCGCTGATGACCAAATAGACCATTTCTTCTCTCGCACAAAGATGATGGGATCAACTGCGCCCTGGCTGTTACCCCAACAGACAGGGCGCAGTTGTTCGAACGGCCCATTGCTTCGCTTCCCGAAATTCCCCGCGCAATTGCCCGATCCCCTCATATCCGCTACAATCAATCAGACAATTCTGCCACCTCTGTTTGGCTGACCCAGCCCGTTCTCTGCGAAAATAGCCCCAGGAGACGACCATGCCCCACCCGACCCTTGCCACCATTCTGCTCGACCAATGGCGGAGCATACGCGCGCTCACCTACGATTACCTGGCCCAACTTTCCACCGACGAGCTAGCACTGCGCCTGCCCTTCGAATCCTCACAAAGCCTGGGCTACCAGTTCTGGTGTATGCTGGGCGCGCACGAGAGCTATCTGCGCAAACTGGAATCGGGTACATGGCAAGGTTTTTCGTGTAGCCTTGATGGGGTTGGGCAAATCACACCGGCTATCATCGCCGAAAAGATGCAGGCAGCGGACGCTCGCATGGCCGATTTTTTGGCACGCACAGACATCAACCAACCACTGACAAACGGTCAACCCGCCTACGATGTTGTCATGCAGATGCTCAAACACGAAATGCATCACCACGGCCAACTGATTAACTTTCTCTACTGCCATCACCTGTCTATCCCTGCCTCGTGGCAGGACGAATGGGCATTGACTTGAAAATGGCTCGGTAGCACAGGCTGTCAGCCTGCGTTACGCAACTCTGCGTGCATCAGCATCCTATTTTCATTTCTACCCCCTTTTTTCACCCCAAAGGAAACCCCATGCGATCCGATCAACCGATCAACTTTGCCATCCTCGGTGCAGGCATGATCGCCGAGTATTACCAGAAAGCCATCGCTGCCAACCAGGACAAAGGCGCGCGCCTGGCCGGGATTGCCCACTACAACCCGGCCCGTTTTGACGAAATCAGCCGCCAGTTTGGCGTCCCCTGCCAGACCATCGATCAAGTGCTGGCAAATCCCGCGGTGGATGCTGTCTGCATTGCCACCCCCAGCGGACATCACGCCGCCCAGGCCATCGCCGCGGCCAATGCGGGCAAACATGTGCTCGTCGAAAAACCCATGGCCCTCTCCCTGGCCGACGCCGACGGGATCATCGCCGCCTGCCGGGAGAACGGGGTGCGGCTGGGCGTCACCTTGCAGCGCCGGGCCGAACCCCTCTTCCGCCGCATCCACGACGCCATCCACGGGGGCGATCTGGGCGAGATCACCCTGGCCTGCCTCACCATGCCCTATGTGCGGGGTGCAGCCTACTATGCCCAGGCCGAGTGGCGGGGTACCTGGGCGCTGGACGGCGGCGGCGTGCTGATGAACCAGGGCATTCACATCATCGATCTCCTTGTCTGGTTTTTGGGCGACCCGGTGGCTGTCCATTCCTTTGCGGCTACAGGGCGGCGCTCGGTGGAAGTAGAGAACACTGCCG
>JAHEML010000857.1 GCA_024643705.1 Caldilineaceae bacterium
ATGCGCTGTCGTCATCGGCTGGCAGGTTGGCATAATCCACAAACCCATCCAGATCATCATCTGCCTCGACCAATCCGGTTGGCACACCCGCCAACCCCTGGGCCGGTCGGATGCGTCGAAACGCCGGGTCAACAGCACTGTCAACGGTAACGTCAACAATATAGTTGACGGCATTATCGCCAGTATTGTCGTCAGTATTGTCGCCGAGATCAGCGTCTTCACTGCTATCATCTGCCAACTCACCCGTCAACTCGTCGTCGTCGTCGGCTTGAGAATGGGGAACACCAACACTTGGGGGCGACACCCGCCGCATAAAATCCGGAGCGTCGTCCATGCTGTCCCATGTTTCCATGCGTACGGGGCGGGCTTGGGCGGCTATGGTTATCTGATCAGGTGGTGGCGAGGGTTGCCACTCGCGAACAACGGGCGCAGGTTGTGGCTGGGCTTGAACTGGTTGTGACTGCGCGGGGGAAATAGGTGGAACCCAGGTCGATTGTCCAGCCTGGGCCAGGCCGTTTCTTTGCTGGGTGCCAGCTTGCCCATTGGCAAAGAGGCGGCGTCCAATCCATATGCCCCCAGCAATCAGGAGCAGGGCAGCCAGCGCGACCATTATCCAATCCAACCAACCCAGTTCTCCGGCATTTGTCGAGCCGGCAGGAGGGGTGAGGGGTGAATCGCCAGCAGAATTGGCATTCAGCGCCGACGCCAGGCTGCGTAAATTTACCTCGCGTATCGCCCGATTCGGTTGGTTGCTATCCTGGAAAAACACGATGGCTTCGGCGACCGCGGCTTGGGGATCGGTGAATAGCTGCATCCGCCGCAACGCGGTCGTGGGGTCTTGCCCACCATAGGCAACGTAGGCGTCGGCTGTGGCCGAAACAAACTGGGCGCGTACCTCGACGCTAAGATCGTTAATGTCTGCGTCCACCCACCCCACAGGCCAGACCACCCATCCGATGATCAGGCCAACCAGCAGGCCCGTAAGCAACCAGGCCACAGGCCGCATTCGCTCGGATCGTGTCCAGGCATACGTGCCGGATGAAGAAGGATTGGGTTGATTTGCCATCATCACTCCCTTGGTAGCGCCACTGTTGAGCAAACCCACGCCAATTCGGATTCGCAAAAGCCTGCGTTCACAATCAGTGTAGGGTATTCCGGCCTAATTTCACAACAGGTCGAGACGTTCTTCCTGGCGCAAGCGCTCGACCACCTCTTTGATCAATTGCATTTTGTCCTTGTGGCCCACAAGAAGTGCATCTCCGGTGTCGATCACCACCAGGTCATCGACACCCACCAGGGCAATCAAGCGCTGGCCGCCAGAGACAATCGCCCCCCGGCTGTCGACCATCAACGCCTCACCTCGCAGCAGACGATTCCCCGCCTGGTCTGGGTGGATCACATCCTCCAGCGCGTCCCAGCTGCCCACATCGTTCCAACCGGCCACCAGTGGGACAACAGCCACCTGTTGTGCGTGTTCCATTACACCGTGGTCAATAGAGATGTTGGGCAGATGCGCCCAGGTTTCCTGGATAATCTGTGCGGCATTGGGGCTGCCCAGTGCCGCGCCAATGGCCTCCAGCCCGGCATAGAGGGTTGGCAGTTGGCGTTCAAATTCGCCCAGAAGCCGATCGACTCGGCTGATAAAGTTACCTGCGTTCCAATAGTAGCCGCCATCCGCCAAGAAGCGCTCCGCGGTGGACTGGTCCGGTTTTTCCAAAAAACGCTCCACGGCATAGACAGGCACTTTGCCAGCAATAGGCAGTGGTAGGCCTATGCGTTTGATGTACCCGTAACCGGTGTGGGCTGTGGTGGGCGCAATGCCCAGCACTGTCAAATAACCATCCTGGGCGGCTTGTTCTGCCTGGCGCAAGGCGGTGCGATAAGCCACATCATCCTGGATCACATGGTCGGCATGAAGCAGCGCGACAACTGCGTTTGGGTCGCGCCGGTGGAGATGGGCACATGCCAGGCCGATGGCTGGCCCCGTGTTGCGTCCGTGGGGTTCGGTGATCACGTTTTCGGGGGGGATACCGGGCAATTGGGCCAGTACCAGTTCGCGATAGCGCTGGCCTGTGATCACGTAGATATCGGCGAGTGTCGCCACACCGTCCAGCCGGTCGACGGTTGTCTGGATCATGGTGCGGCCAGAGCCGGTGATGTCGCTGAACTGCTTGGGCATTGCCTCTCGGCTTTGGGGCCACAGGCGGCTACCAACACCACCGGCCAAAATTGCTATGTACATAATTGTCTCCTTTGACAATCGGGACGTCAGCCGCGGACGTAGCGCATGGTGCTAACCTGACGCACCATACCCTTTAGTTCCAGCATCGC
>JAHEML010000109.1 GCA_024643705.1 Caldilineaceae bacterium
CAGAATACGCATGGATGCGTCGTGGATGCGCTCGATTCCTTCTGCACCGAGCAATTCTACCGGCGTCAGACTATTTTTGATCGTCTGAAACGGGATCGACAGATAGGGCGACCGGGCGCGGCTTTTGCGCATTGCGTCCCGACGGGCACTGCGGGTGGCCCGATCATCCCGTAGCGTCACGAGAAGCGTACCGCCCGGATATTTTCCAGCAGGTCATCGTGAACGCCGGGTTGCCCGTTGCTGGCAACAAAACCGGTGGCACCGAAGCGGTAGGGGTCGCCGGCGTAGTCAGTGATGATTCCACCGGCTTCTTGCACCAGCAGCAGACCAGCGCCCACATCCCAGGGATTGAGCGAACGTTCCCAAAAGGCGCTGAAAATGCCCGCGGCCACATAGGCCAGATCGATGGCTGCCGCGCCCATGCGCCGCACATCCCGGCATAGGGGCAAAATCTGGCTGTGTTCGGCCCGGTTGTCGTCGATGCCGTCGCCCCGGCTGTAGGGGAAGCCCGTAGCCACGACACCCGCGCCCAAGGTTTCGGCGGGGCTTACGCGCATGGGCTGCACCCGGCCATCGGCCCAGCTACGCCACGCGCCACCGCCTGCTTCGGCCCAGTAGAGTTCGCCATAGGGTAGTTGCAGGGTGACGGCCAGCAGGGGTTCGGTTTGCCGATAGAGGGCCACGTTCACCGCCCACAGGGGAATGCCCGACGCATAGTTTGTGGTTCCGTCGATGGGGTCCACCAGCCAGTAGAGTTCGGTGGTGGGTGGTTGGTTGCTTTCTTCGCCCCAAAAACCGATGGCGGGATCGAGGGCTGTCAGTTTTTCGCGCAGGAGCTTCTCGCTGGCAACATCGGCCTCTGTCACCAGATCGTAGCTGTTCGATTTTGTCTGGACCGCGCGCAGGCCTTGCTGCTGCATCTCGACAGTGAGCTGCCCGGCCTGACGGGTGATAGCAATCACAGAATCCCGGTCAACGGGTAGGTTCCGCTGGCTCAAGGGTTACATCTCCTCGCGATAGCTAAGACCGCGGCGTTTCTTTTCGGCCATGGTGGCCCGGCGGATCATCTCGCGTACATCCGACGGATTTGTGACGTTGTTCAGCGTATATTCTGGGTTGCTGGGGTCGTTGCTCACAATGGTTACGTCGCCCACATTGACCATCCGTTCGCCCATGTGCTGGCGGACGGAGGTGTCCCGCACCCGCACCAGTTCGACTTCTTCGATGCTGCGGCCCAGCAGACCACGGATCACGCGCAGCCGTTGGCTTGTTAATTCGTAGCGAATGCCGATGCTGAGATAGGGGCGACCTGACCAGAGCAGGACTTCGTCGGCGGAGGGATCATCGTCGTGGAGCGCGGCGGGAGCAACGGCCCGATCGCCTTCGTTTTCCACGCTGTGCAAGGCGGCAAAGACCCCGTCGGCCAAGGAATTGACAATCGCTTGCAACTGGGCTTGGGGGATGGAATCTACAGCTGTGCCGCTTTCGGCCAGGGATTGATAAAATTGGGATGTTACAGCATTGCGTACTTCTTGCTGGTTCATAAATGCTCCTTTGGGTCACATGGCACGACAATCGAAGTAATGGGCAAAACGTAGCGACAGGGAAAGATCGATGAAGGTATCATAGCATCTGCCCTGTGCCAGTGCAACCGAATACCACCACGGCAAACGCCTTTGGTCTATGGCCCCGTTGGTTTGGTTTTCGGCCCCGTATTGGGGTATAGTAAGAGCATCAAAACGGAACATTTGTTCACATGCCAAACGGGTGTGAACATGGATGGAAAGGAAGCAGTAGTGGAAATTACTTGGTATGGCCTCTCTTGTTTTCGCCTGCGCGAAAAGGGCATCACAGTCGTCTGCGACCCATATGACAAAAAAATGGTGGGGTTGAGCCTGCCACGCATCAAAGCTGACATTACGACGATCAGCCATGATCGTCCCGGCCACAACGCTGTTTCATCTCTGACCGGCGATCCGAAAGTCTTTTCCGGCCCTGGGGATTACGAAGTGGGTGGTGTGATCATTTCCGGCCTCACCACCTTTCACAAAGCAGCCAGCGGCGAAGCTCCAGAACGCAACGTGGCCTATTTCTTTGACTTCGACGGCTTTACAGTCGGCCACCTGGGTGATTTGGGGCAAATACCCCACCAGCGGCAGGTGGAAGAACTGGGAGAGATCGACGTGCTGTTGGTGCCTGTCAGCGGCCACAACACGTTGGACGCTTCGCGTATGACCGAGGTGATCAGCCTGCTGGAGCCGCGCATCGTTATCCCCATGCACTATCTGCTCCCTGGCCTGGGCGATGCCTTTGGCGAGACCCTGGAACCCGTGGACAAGTTTCTCAAGGAACTGGGTGTTGGCGAGCCTGAAACTGCCACATCGCTCAAAGTGACCAAAGGCCAGTTGCCAGAAGAGACGCAAGTGATCTTACTGGAGCCTTCGGCGTCCTAAGCGCTTTTCAACCAACCCAAACTGCCAAATCATTTGACGCGGCTTTCCCAGGCTTGTATACTATAGAAACCGCTCATCAAACCTCTGGAATCCTTAAACGAGTTCCAGAAACAGATTTTCAACCCATTTGAAGAAAGGAACGATCCATGTTGAAGGAATTGATCGCCAATCGGATTGCCAACGGGCCGCTGGAAGAAGTCAGCGCCCACTGCGACGGCCCTTGTGGCGTCTACGATCCCGCCTCGGCCCGCATTGCCGCCGAAGCAGCCCTCTCGATGACCAAGAAACTGCTGGCGCTGACACCCCCGGCAATGGGTGATACCCAGGCGATGGTTGCCTACCTGAATACATTCAGCCGCTACACAACCATCAAAGAGCAGCAGGCACATCTGGCAAAGGAAGAACTGCTTGTTCTGTGGACCGACTATTTCAAGCCAGTACACCTGGCGGCCTACCCCAATCTGCACGAAACATTCTGGAAAGCCGCCAAACTCTGCTCGGCAGTGAAAGTGGAAGTTAACCTGGACCATGCCAACGAGCTGATGGCCGCTATTCAGGAAATCCACAACATCTTCTGGGCCACCAAGAGCCGGGATGTGACCTACTACACCGCTTCCTAGTTCTGGGCAACTGATACGTACGCAATCGGTGAGCGGTCAATAATCGTCAGGGGAGTATGACTGGTGATTGTTGACCGCTCATTTTTTGTGGTCGAGAAATCCTGAAATTCAAAGAGACAGCACCATGCACGAAACAATACCGAAGAGCAGTTGGCGGGAGATATTTGCCTGGCGTTTTGGTCGTCGTCGTGCCTTGCGGGTTGAGGGCGAGTCTATGACACCGACTCTTTTGCCGGGCGCTGTCATCTTTTTCGATCCCGCGGCCTACGACAAATTGCCCCCGCAGGTGGGGGATGTGGTGGTTTCTCGCCATCCTTTCCAGGCGGAGGTGCATATTGTCAAGCGGGTAGCAGAGATTCGAGAGGATGGGCGCTACATGCTGCACAGCGACAATCCGGCAGGCAGCGACAGCCGAGGCTTTGGCTCCATGCCCAGAGGCCATATTCTGGGGCGGGTGACAAGCAGATTGAGGTAGAAAAGGTTGACGTAGAAAAGAAAAAGTCGAACTTCTGACAGAAGTTCGACTTTTTGATTGGCGCTACACTTTGGGAACCATACACCTTCTGCTACTGACGCCCGCGTGGGTCCATGGCGTCGCGCAGGCCATCACCCATAAAGTTGATGCTGAGAATCGTCAGGGAGATAAAGAGACCGGGCCAGAAGATTAGCCAGGTATTCTGGGTCATAAAGTCTTTGTTCTCAAAGAGCAGCCGCCCCCAGGTAGGCACATCCGATGGGAAGCCCAGGCCGAGAAAAGAGAGCGCTGATTCTGTCAAAATAGCTGCGGCCACACCCAACGTGGCCGAAACAATAATCGGACTGAGCACGTTGGGCAAAATATGCCGCAAGAGGATGCTTCGTTCTTGGGTTCCTACACAGACAGCTGCCTCGATAAATTCCTTGCGTTTGAGTGAAAGTACCGCGCCCCGCACCACCCGTGCTGTGGGCATCCACCCCAGTAGGCCGATCACAGCCACGACCAGAATAAAGATACCCAACTCCAGCCCGAAAATAGAGCGCAGTGTGTCACGGAAGAGCATGATGATCACCAGCAGCAGAGGCAACTGGGGCAGCGCCAGCATCAGGTCTGTAAAGCGCATGAGGGGGTTGTCAAGTGCATCAAAATAGCCAGAAAGAATGCCGATCAGCGTGCCAAAGACCATGGCCACCAACATCGCCACAATCCCCACAGCCAGAGAGATACGCCCACCAGTCAGATTGCGGGCCAGGGTGTCCCGCCCCAGATCATCTGTTCCCAGGGGATGTTCTGGGCCAGGGGGCAGGCTTGAATTCATGATATCGATGTATTCGGGGTTCACCGTATAAACAAGCGGCCCGACCGCCGTCCCCAACATCAGGACCAACAATATAAATGTTCCAAAAAGCGCCAGCTTGTGCCGACGATAGCGCAACCAGACATCACCCCAAAGTGTGCGGTGTTGACGGGTTGCTAAGGCTTCAGCCAAGGGTGACTCTGCCACAGGCGGTGATTGTACGGCCATGAATGTCTGTTCCTAAGAATAGCTGATGCGGGGATCCAAAATGCCGTAGACCACGTCCGCCACCAAGTTGAAGACCACAATGAGAAAGGCAAAAATAAAGACAACCGTCTGGATCAAGGGAATATCGTTGACCTGAATGGCGCTGATGAGCAACGCGCCCAAACCGTTAATGCGGAAAATCTGTTCGGTGATAATCGCGCCACCAAAAATCGTAGGCACACCCAAGGCAATCAGTGTGACAACGGGTATCAGGCTGTTACGTAAGATATGGCGAATGATGATATAGCGCTCGTGAAAACCCTTGGCGCGCACAGTGCGCACATAGTCCATGGGGATGTTGTCCAGCATGGACGATCGGGTGAAACGGGCCAAGGCCGCGGCCTGGAAGAAGCCCAGCACCGTGACGGGCATGATCACCTGTTTCATCTGTTGGACGAAGCTGGCCCAGTCTGTCACTTGGAGGTTTGTATCGTATATCGAGGGGAACCACTTAAGTTTGACGCTGAAGATGACAATAAAGAGCAAGCCAGTAAAAAAAGTGGGGACGGAATAGCCAAGAATGGAGAAAACGGTCCCCACTTGATCCAAAAGGGAGTATTGCCTGACCGCCGAAACAACACCCAAGGGAATGGCGACAACGATCGCCATAATGTAGGCTAAGCCTACCACCCACAGGGTTTGAGGAACCCGCTGGGCAATCAGATCAAAGACCGGTGTGCCCCGACTACCCCACGAGGTCAGCCGCACTGTTGTATCTGGGTTCAGCACTTGGATATTAAACGCATCCTGCACCAGCATCATGGGTTCGATATAGAAAAATTGCCGCAGCCAGAGAGCATACTTGACATGAAATGGTGCATCCAGCCCCATGGCTTCCCGGATCATCTGGCGAATTTCCGGGCGGATGGTTTCAGGCAAGGCACTGGTGGGATCACCGGGGGCTAGTTCCAGCACGCCAAAAACAACAAAACTGATGGCAAAAAGGGTGATAATCGCAGTCAGGGTACGTCGGATCAGATAATTGCTCACAAAGCCACCCCATTCTATGGTTTTCGGGTACTCATTTGAAGAGAGTCTGCTTGCTGCGCCTGATTTGAGACACGGGCCCGGCAAGCAGACTCTCTTTTTGCTACACAACTAATGCTGAACAAACAGCAATGGATATAGAAGTTGAAGTTCTCAGAAGAAGTTCAACTTCTAGGCTTTATTCGCTGCGGCTCCATTCAGCGATGTTCCACATTTCAGAATCCCAACCACCGTTCATGCGCACGCCTTGCAGTGTGTCCAGCTTGGCCGATACGCTGCCCCGGTGAACCAGGGGAATCTGGTAGAAATTTTGCACGTTGATATCGTTGAGCTGCTTGACAAGGGCTTCCCGGTCGGGGCCAATTGGTGTCGTTGTCAGCTCGCGGAAGAGTTCGTCGTAGGCCGGATCGCAACCACGGAAGATGTTGCCGCCGCCCCACACATTGTCTTTGCCAGGGATAAACTCGCACTGCAACTGGGAAAGATGTTGCTGTGGGTCGATGGCCGGGCCGGTGGTGTACATCTCCAGATCGGTGAAGAACTTCTGGTAGGTGTCTGGGCTATTTGGGTCGCCACCGAAGAAGACACCAGCATCGATGTTGATCAATTCGGTGTCGATACCCAATTCGGTCCACCACTGCTTGATCAGCGCCTGGGTCTTCTGGCGCACACCGTTTGTACTCGTCTGATAACGAACCACCAGCGGAATGCCCTCATACTCACGGATACCATCACCGTCAGAGTCTACGACCCCATTGTCATCCAACATTGCCTTGGCCCCTTCCATGTCCTGGGTCAGGCACCAGTCATTGGCGGTGGAGGCATAGTAGTCGGGTGCAGGAATGATGTTACAGGTAGGCGCACCAGCAAAGCCGTAGAGTTGCTCGGCAATGATGGTGCGATCGATGGCCATAGACATGGCCTGAGGAATGGGCTTGAATGTCAAGAATGGATGAGGATTGTTTCCATCATCGTATTCAGAGCGCATTTCGCCCAGATCGGGATCTGGGTTGGTCTGGTTGACCAGAATCCGTTCCACGTTGCCACCCTTGCTGACGATAACCGCACCCAGGCCTTTGGCTTCCATCTCGGTCAAAATCTGGGGTTCTACCTGAAGGTTCCAGGCATAATCAGCTTCGCCGGTCTCCAAAACAGCACGGGCTGCCGAGGCAGCGTCGCCACCACCCTTGAAAACAACCTTGTCGAAATAGGCCGGCTCACCACGCCAGAGCGGGTTACGCTCGTAGGTGGCGACATCGTTCACTTTGAAATCGACCAACACATACGGGCCAGTGCCCAAGGGGGCCAGGTTCTGGTCAGAGCAGGTCTGGGCCGCAGCGCCGATGCAGTCGGCAAACTGAGCAGCATTCAGAATATGACCTACGGAGGTGACGAATGCGGTGTAGGGATAAGGTGTGGGGTTGCCAAAAGTAATCACAACTGTGTGATCGTCCGGCGCTTCGACGCTGGTCACACCATCAAACTGCTCCTTGTTGACACAACCGGTCGCTTCTTCATTACAGTAAGCATAGGTGAAGAGAACATCGGCAGCCGTAAAGTCGGAGCCATCGGACCACTTGACGCCCTGCTTCAACTTCCAGGTGATGGTTGTCAAGTCTTCCGAAATGCCGCCATTCTCCACTGTGGGAATCTCTTCGGCCAATTTCGCGACGAGTTCACCTTCGGGGGTGATGCTTGCCAGGGATTCTAGAGTAATAGCCGCGGCATCGGCATCTTTCGTACCACCCGAGAGGTGGTTATTGGGCAGGGAAGCCGCCTGCCAATAGAGGATGTTCAACACTTTTTCGCCAGAATCGGCTGGGGCTTCCGCAGCGGGAGCTGCTTCCTGGGCAGCGGGTGCTGCTTCTTGTGCGGCTGGTGCTGCACCGGGCTGAGCCGGAGCGGCTGCAGGGCAGGCTGCCAGCAACAGGGCCAGGGCCGATAACAGCACGATCAAGCGCAGAGTACGGCTAGTTTTGGGTAGATGCATGAGCTTCTCCTTGTGAATACGGTTGATTGAAAACACGGAAAATTGAAAAACACAGAAAACGTATAGAAAGTTGGAGACGGTAGATAGAA
This sequence comes from Caldilineaceae bacterium, assembly GCA_024643705.1. Lineage (GTDB taxonomy): Bacteria > Chloroflexota > Anaerolineae > Caldilineales > Caldilineaceae > JACQGT01. The sequence continues at coordinate 7,681 of JAHEML010000109.1, forward strand.
AAGATGATCTGTACCTACCGCAAACAAACGGACGATACCGAGGTGACTTACCGAGATGACTTATCGACAATCGAAGTTGGGAAAAACGTGCGACTCGGGTGAAGCGGTTATCAACCTATGCCCAGTTGATCGTAGTCCAGACCGTGTGTACTCTGGGGAATTGAGCGAACAGACAGGTCTGGCAAAACACAAAATGATAATCAAATCTAGTTGGGCATGATACTACAATTTTTTTCTATCCTTGTCAAAATGTTCAACTGGGCATGAAAAAGCTTTTACGCACTTTGCACAATTGGCCTACCGCGCTGACGCATTCTCGGCCATGCGCAGCAGAGCATTTTGGACATTCGCGGGCACGTGGCGGGCGCGCTGCTTCAAAAAGTCGAGAATCTTATCGGCGGCAACACCTTCTGCCCCGGCCCGTTGCAAGCTGCGCTGGTTGATTTGATAGACAAACTGGGGGTAACTCTCTTGCCATTGGGCAAACCGCTCCACCCGGAAACGGTCCGACAGGGGTGTCCCCAGGGGAACCTGAATGGTGTAATCTTCCTGTATCACCATAGGCTGCCGAGGGATATCTTCCTGTTCGGGAGCTTCCTTTCCAAGCCAACCTGCGCCCAAGGAACTGACAGAGATCAACAGATCATCCCCAGCGGATGGCTCGGCCAGAGCAAAAGCCGCAAGCCAATAGAGCGGGCCGCTAAAGAGAAAGCGTAGCAGCGCCCCTTCCACATCTCCCCAATGATCGAAACCTTTGAGAAATTCTTTCGTAGAGTAATCGCGGATGTACCAACTATCATAATCACCTGTGGGTCGCTGAAAA
>JAHEML010000858.1 GCA_024643705.1 Caldilineaceae bacterium
CAACGCTCAGGTCCGTGTCCAGATAGACGTTGAAAAATGTGCGTGCCGCGCCTTCGCCGATTGATGTGAAGAAGACGACAATCCCAAACAGAACAAACAGGCCCAGCGGGGTGGCAGGCGTTTTGGCGACAATGTTTTCCGTGCTCTGTTCGGCGTCGGCAGGGTACTTGCCAGCTTCTAGCTGGACCGACTTCACATGGGTTTTGATGATGGTTGTCGATGGTTGCAGGCGGCTGAATGCGAAAGCAGCGAGAACATCCATCAACGGTACAACCCACAACGCCATACGAAACGAAGCAGCCGACCCTACTGCCAGGGTCATCCATCCGGCCAAGAATTGGGGCAAAAAGCCAGCCACCAGGCTACCAGCAAAACCAAAAAAACCGATAACAGCTTGTTGAACACCAAAAGCATGGTTGCGTTCGCTGGGGTTGGCCGCGCTCATCAAGAACGGTGTGGCATTGACTGTGATCAATGCCACACCCAGCCAAACGGGGAGCCAGGTTGCGATGAACCAGACCAACCGAACCCCTTCCGGCATGAATTCTCCAAACAAGAACAAACCCATACTGACACCGCTCAATCCACTGCCGACAATCAGCGCCCGGCGCAGACCATATCGCTTGCCAAAGGTTGCCGCAGGCAAAGCGAACAGCCCCCAAATCAGTTGACCAGATCCAAGCAAAAGCCCGATAAAGTCAGGCGTATACCCCAATCGCACCAAATAGAGATTGAGCAAAACACCCTGGATGCCGAAATAGGCAAAGGCGAGCAACGCCCAAGCCAGCATAAACCAACGAATGCTATGACTGAATGAACGAACTGTCTGCCAATAGGCGCTCATGGAATACCCTTTCTACCCCTCAATACAGCACATAAAAGTGGCTCAATCGAAATTCAGGGGTTACCCGCCTGATTTCGATACTGCGGGAAAAAGCACCTGGCTACTCAGTCAGGGCTGGTCTCGCGCCAGTCCAGCGAAGCCGGTTGAGTAGCCGCCCGGAGATCAAGTGACCTTCCCATCAACGCCCGGCGACGAATCGCTTGTACTGAGCCTTTCGAAGTGAAACCTCGGAGCGGGTCATCGATAGATGATTATTCGCAGACTCGCTAGGTTTCGATACGGCTCGAAGACTCGCCTACTCAACCGGCGCTGGTCTCCGGTATTTGTAAAAATACCTTGCCAAAACGTCTTCTCTTTGCCGCGCCCCTGCCGCGTGATATAATTGAAGCATACAGAATCCATTGGATCAGCCCAATCTGTCCCACCCGCGTCCGCATGATGTGCGGCCCACCCTTCCCATTTTCTATGGCCGAACGCAGCCGAACCTACCGCACCCAGGCAGTCATCCTGCGCCGCCGGGATTATAGCGACGCCGACCGCATTTTGACGGTCTACACCCCGCGCCTGGGCAAAGTGGAACTGATTGCCAAAGGCGTGCGCAAGACCACCAGCCGCAAAGCCGGCCATCTGGAACTCTTCAACCACGCCAACCTGCTGGTGGCCCAAGCTCGCACCTGGGGCATTGTCACCGAAGTGACCACCGTGGAGAGCTTCCTCCGTCTGCGCGCCGATCTGGACCGGATCGGCTGGGCAGGCTATGTGTGCGAATTGGTGGATGCTTTTGGCAGCGCCGACGACGAAAGCCAACCCCTGTGGGAGATGCTGCTCTATGCCCTGCGGGTGCTGGACAGCGACGAGGAACAGATCGATCTCTTTCTGCGCTGGTTCGAGCTGCATCTTCTCAGCCTGGTGGGTTTTCAGCCAGAGCTATTTCATTGCCTGGCCTGTGGCGACGAATTGCAAGCAGTGACCAATTACCTCAGCCTGGCCGCGGGCGGCGTCTTTTGTCCCCGCTGCGGCGAGGCAGCCGGCGGCACAGACCCCATCGAACCGTCTCTGCTCAAAGTGTTGCGCCATTTGCAGCGCAGCGCCTGGAACGATGTACGGGGGCTGCAATTGCGCCCCCAAACGTTGCAGTCGGTGGAAAACATCATCTACCGCTACCTTGTGCTGGTGTTAGAACGCCAGTTGCGCTCGGTCGATTTTGTGCGTCGACTGCGTGCAGCCCGTCATTTTGCCTAGGCACAATGAGAAGCCACACCTACAAACTGGTTGCTTATGCATATCCGCGAATACCAACAATGGCTGGAAGAGTGGGACAAAGCACGCACCTGGGATCGGGTACTGGTGGGGCATACATTGCTGCACGCGGTGGAAGAAATGGGCGAAGTGAGCAAACTGGTGCAGATGCTCCAAGGCTACCGAGAGATGGAGCCACCCGACGAAGAGGCCGTGCGCGACCTGCTTGCCCTGGAACTGAG
>JAHEML010000859.1 GCA_024643705.1 Caldilineaceae bacterium
CGAGAGAATGAGCACACAGGCAAACAGAATCGATAGTCGTCGGTACATTTGAATCTCCTTTTATCCAACTCGTAACATTCAAATCAATCGAGGGTCGGTTGTGTTGACCCACTTCATTTCAATACGGCTGAAAAAGCCCGCTTTCTTAAGCGTCGATTTCTTAAGCGTCACCTTCCTAAGCGCCCACTCAATCAGCGCCACTCCTGAATGGTTATTCCAATTCAATCATTCAAACCTTCGGCTTCCATCAAAAGCAAAAGCTTTTCAATTAGCACCTCCCAGCCCTGAAAATAGTGGACTTCGCCGTTGGCCGGGCAGTGGATCCGTCCTCGCCAGACGGCCTCGTTATCCTCCGCCAACTCGGACCAGAGGCGCAGGGTGAAAAAGTGGGTAGGTGGGGAACGGGATTGTTCGGCCATTGCCATCTCCTCGAACGAAAGGTTACACACGATGGCAACAGCCTACGGCCCAGAGCGTTTCGTATCCGTTTCGTCATGGGCGCAAAAAGGCCGGGCTACAATGAATAGCCCGGCCTTGTGAAACGATTTATGTCATTAGCCCATGAGCGCGCGGCACAATGGGTTGTTATTCCATCACACCCCGCCGGCACCACGTAGCCTAAGCACACCCCGCAGCCCCTCAATCATCCCCAGATGTCGGCTACTATGGGAGAGGTGAAAAGCCAGGTCGTTGGCGACCGTCTTCATGGGGGGTGGGGCAGCGAAAGCCCGTTTCGTAACATCAACACGAAAAGCGCAAATACTCGCACGCACTTTGTCCATTTCTGCCGAATCCAAACGATCCAGAGCAACGTCGCAGGCAGCGAAGGTGCATTGGGCGTAGCCCACAATGGGTTGCTGGCCGACAAGATGAACCAGGTCCGCGGCGGCTTGCGGCTCCATGCCTATGCCCGTTTGCAAAACTCCCAAAACCTCTGGGTCCAACTGCCACCGAGCAACAAATCGTTCACTCGTCCACGTTTCGTTTCCACTTCCTTGATCAGCCATGGTAATCGATGCCTGTAATCGATCCGTCCAGCGTGCGATGTGCCACAGATGCCACCCAATCGGCGGCGCAAATGGGCTGGGAACCCACCCAAAGTCACCTTCTGTGAGGTCCTGAGCTACCTGGATCAGGAGTCGGTGGGTTAGATGAATGCGCTGCACTGTCACTTCGGCAAGGCTCTGGCCCATTTCATGTCCCTTCTGCGACGCTATAACCAAATGAGATAGAATTTAACGGGTATGCAGCCATTCAAGCACGCCCTGCGTTGCAAAATCGTTTCAAGGTGATGGGCCAGCCCTATGCTCCCCAAGAAGAGAGATCACCAAGGGCGCGGCCAAAAAGCGCGCCCGCAGCGAATCGTCATCAAGTCCTGCCGCAATGTCCCGGACAATCTGTGCCGCTGCAGAGAACAGCACCTCCGCCTGCTCTCCATCACCTCCCCGCCCAAACCGCTGGGCCAATCGATAGCGCCCCTGCCAGCGCAAAGGCTGATATTCCATGCGATCGGCCAGCCCAAGGGCCGCCTGCCAATGGGTGTACGCATCTGCCCACTTCTCCATGCCCGCGTACACGTCGCCCATCAACCCATGATTGAGCGCCACATACTTTTGCGCGCCGGTGGATTGGGCCAGGGTCATCCCTTTGTTGGCCAGGGCCAAAACTGGCTCCAGCCGACCCAATGCCAGCGAGCAGAGTCCCTTGGCGTGTAGAATCCGCAGCCGCCAGCGCCAAGCATGATACCCATACTTCTTTTCGCCCAGTTGCGGCTCCAATTCTTCTAAATCGGCCAGCGCTGCCGCTGCATCGCCCAGATGCAGGGTATCCAGACAGAGATTGATACGCGCGCTGATCTCGGCTGTCACCTTGCCCCATCTCTGTGCCAGAGCAACGCCTTCTTGATCCAGGCTGCGTGCCCCGGCAAAGTCTTGCAATTGTTGGTGCAACCAACCACGCATATTGGGGAGTTGGACCAGCAGAGGACGGTGTTCGATAGATGCAGCTATCGCTTCGCTGTGGGCAAAGGCCACAAAAGCATCGGTATAGGCGCCCCGCCCGCCCAATGCCCGGCCCAGCATGTTCCAGGCAAAGGCGACGCCAGCCTTGTCGTCGCTCTCTTGCAACAAAGCCAGGGCTTGGCGCGCCGAGTGTTCTGCACCGCGGAAGTCGCTCTGCTGCCCCTGCAAAAAGGCCAGATCGGCCAGGGTGCGCCCCTCGCGCCAGCGGTTTTGCGTGCGACGGGCGATGGCCAGAGCCTGCTGAATCAGCTCGAATTCAGCATCCAAATTCCCCTGGCTGCTATGGTAAAACCCCAGCAAGGA
>JAHEML010000110.1:0-3327 GCA_024643705.1 Caldilineaceae bacterium
TTTTTCGATTCTATTCCCCGCGTAACGGCAGCGTAAACCAGGCTGTCGTGCCTTCGCCCGCCGTACTTTCAATTCCGATTTTACCTCCATGTCCCTCAATAATAGCCTGACAGACATAGAGACCTAGTCCAGTGCCTTGAATCTGGGATTCGCTGGCATTGGTCGCCCGATAAAAACGCTCGAAGATGTGAGGCACGTCGGCGGCAGGGATACCCATGCCTTGATCTCGAACGGAAACGCGCCAGAGATCACCTTCGCTTCGTGATGTGACGATGACGGTTGATCCCGTTGGGCTGAACTTGATAGCATTACCAATCAGATTGATCAATACTTGCTCGATACGATGCGTGTCTCCGTTCATGCGAAGATCAGCCGGCCATTCATCCCAAAACTCCAGATGAATCTGTTTGGGCACGGCTACTGCTTTCATCATATCTTGTACACTGATCAGGGAGCTTCCAGGCGAGAAGTCTTGTCTGCTGAGTTGTAGAATGCCCTGCTGAATGCGGGAAACGGTCAAAATCTCTTCGATCAGTCGGTTCAAGCGCCCGGAGCTGTCGTAAACAATGCCAAGAAAGCGTTTTTGTAGATCTGTCAATGGGCCGGGTTTTCCCGACAGTAAGGTCTCTGTCCAGCCCATCACCGACGCCAGGGGGGTACGCAGTTCGTGGGTGACAGTAGAGACAAAGTCATCACGCATTCGGTCGTATTCTTTGCGCTGGGTAATATCCCGCATGGACGCCGTGAAGAGATGTTGATCAGCAAAGCGGGTTTCGCTGATGTAGATCTCTAGTGGGAATATTCTGCCATCTTTGTGTCGCCCGTGCAGTTCAACACGACTGCCCAGCACATGGGCAACCCTGGAGTCCAGATACCGCTTCATGCCTGCCTTGTGTGCCTCCTGGTAGGAGTCGGGCATCAAGATTGTGAGAGGTTGGCCCAGCAGTTCGTGGACACTATAGCCGAAGATTCGCCGCATTTCCGGGTTCACCATGACGATTGTACCTGTCGAATCCGCCGAAACAATTCCCTCCCCTACGGTGTCCAATACTGCTTGCAAGGTGCCGGTCAACTGCCGCCGTTCACTACTGTCAGTCTGGATTCCGACGAAATTGGTCAATTCGCCTTCCGCTGAAAATACTGGTGAAATTGCGAGTTCGTTCCAGAAGGGTTTACCGTCTTTGCGGTAATTGAGCAAGGTTACTGCTATGCTTCTCTGCGCACGAATGGCGGAGCGCAATTTGTCTAGCTCAGCGGAATCTGTGTCTGGTCCTTGGAGAAAGCGGCAGTTGCGTCCAATGACTTCGTCTGCCAGGTAACCGGTGTTGTGATAGAAGGCGGGATTGGCATAGATAATTGGATTGTCGGGTAGACGGGGATCGGTGATTATGATGCCATCTGAGGCTGCGGAGACAGCTTGGGCCAGCAACTGGTTCTCCTCTGCGACCTGTCTGAGTTCGTCGTAGGCACTTTCCACATCGGTGATGTCTCGGTTGATGCCAACCAGCCCGGTAATGTCGCCCTGCTGGTTGCGCAGGGGAATCTTGGTGGAAGCAAGCCAACGGTTCTCCCCGTCAGGAGCAAGGATCTTTTCACGCTGGTTAATCATTGACTCCCCAAGGTTCAGAATACGCTGCTCGTTGGCAAAGTACCCTGTTGCTAGTTCCGGGGTATGAAATTCGAAGTCGGTCTTGCCGATTATATCTTCATAATCGGTGACCCCTAGCGCACGCATTACTGCCGGATTGATGAGCTTGAAACGGCTCTTGACATCTTTCACATAGATATGATCCGGTATATTGTCGATAATCGTACGCAGCAATCTGCGCTCTTGGGCAAGCACCTCTTGTGCATGATAGCTTTCTGTGATGTTCTGAAAATAGAGATTTACATATCCCAAATGTGGTACAGGTGCTACGGTGATGTGGTAAATATGATCCCCGATCGCCTTTTCTATCGTAGAGATTTTGTGCGTTTCTAGAAAACTGTCAAGCATCACAAGATAGTCATCCGGAACGTGTACCGTGTCGTCTCTCCTCCATATACGCAGGATCGTCTCGCTCGCCGGATTCCCAAACAAAATTTCTCCCTGACGGCTGATGCGGAGGATCGGATTTGGATTTTCCATGGGGATTCGAGCGGTCTCTTCCATATGGATTTCCAACCGTTTGCGTTCTGTGATGTCGCTGATGATCCCGGTAAACAGCCGTTGGTTGTCAAGAATCAACTCACTGATAGAAAGGCTGATCAGAAAGGTGTTACCATTTTTATGACGCCCATTGGTCTCCCGCCCGATTCCGATGACTTTCTTGATACCTGTGGTGAGATAAGCAGAGATATAGGAGCCGTGCTGGCTGTGGTAGGGTTCCGGCATGAGCATATTGACATTGTGCCCGATCACTTCCTCTGGTGCATAGCCGAAGATACGGGCTGCAGCGGGGTTGAAGGATTCGATGATTCCCAACTCATCAATAGTAATGATCCCCTCAGCCGCTGTGGTCAGAATTGAGCGTGTGCGTGCCTCGTTGCTGCGCAGGGACTGATTGGCTGAACGCAGTCCGCCCATTGTCTCCTGCAGGCGATCTGCCATCTTGTTGATGGCCTCTGCAAGACTGCCGAGTTCATCCTGCCGGGTGATGGGCACCCGGTATTCCATGTCGCCGGAAGCCAATGCGCGGGAAAAATCGATGACAGCCTTCAAGGGATGCCGAATCTGCCACTGCATAAGCAGAGCCGTCGTCAGGGCAATCAACAGACTGGCAAGCAGTGCCGCCACCAAGGTACTCCAGGAAATATCCGCCAACTCCTTTCTGATACTTGTAGCTGAATAACCCAACCAGACTTCGCCGAGAATCAATCCTTCCGAAGTCACCGAGCTACGCACCTCTCGTACATTTGGATCGCCCCGGATAAGTTCAACCAGATTCAATACCTGCGTACCATCCGCCTGTGTGAGCGCTTTTTCCACAATGGGATCTGCATTGTTCAGATAGCGTGTCAAGGCACGTCCGTCCGTGTCGATGACGATTGCGTAGACCACATTTTCTTCTGTACTGGTCTGTCGCATCAAGGTTTCCAAACTCAAGAAATCTCGAAGATATACGGACTCCGGGATCACCGCGCTGAGAAAATGGGCCCGTTCAGATGCCTGAGTCTGCAGACGCAGTTGTAGGGACTGATTCTCAAAATAGATTTGTACAGTCCCGTACAAAATACCAAAGCCAAACAACACAACGGCCATTACTACTGAAAACCGAAAAACAATGCCCCTACGAATTCTGCGTATCCATGAGCCAAGTTCCATTGTCAACACCCTCAGAAAGCTGT
>JAHEML010000110.1:3337-8475 GCA_024643705.1 Caldilineaceae bacterium
CGTGATTGCGTGTTGTCCGTTAAGGGCCGACGTCCCAACTGCGTAAATGGAAAGTCTCAATCAACATATCCAGGGAGGTGTAGTCAGTTGTCGGAACAAATCCCACTGCCTTTATCTGCTCCATCGCCGGGTGGTCCGCAGGTATGGCAATAAGAGCCTGTCGAACAGCGTCTGCCAGGGATGGGTCGGTGTGTGCCAAGGCAGCAAAGGGCCATTCTGGGTAGAGTGTTGTTGTATGGGGGTAGAAGTAATTATCTGTAGCCCGATCAAGAATCCTGATCTCGTCCAGATTGAGTATAGCACCTTCAAGGACCATCTGCTCCAGTTGCCCAGTACGGATGAAACCCACATCGATTGTGCCGTTCAGGACAGAAAGTACAATATTGTCCTGGGATGCTATCTCCGTGAAGATGCCAAAATCCGTGAAAGGGTTGATCCCGTGTTGTTTCAGATGGTATACCTGGAATATACAACCGGCAGCGGCTGTCTCGAAATTGACACATGCACCCCGTTTGCCCTGCAGGTCGTCCAGGGTAGCGATTCCGCTATCCTCGCGGACAATGATAAGGCCGCCAAAATGTGGGCCCGTTTCAACGTAAGAGAGTGTTGCCAGAAATCGTGTACCGTATAGACGGCGAATTTGCACCGCAGCGAGGGGATTGTTGAAGATGAAATCCACATTTCCCTGTTCCACCTTGGTGAACTGGTCTTCTTGACCCAAAGGCACAAATGTGAAGGGACGCCCCAGTGTACCCTCCAGATAGGTAAGGATGGGACCATATTGAGCCTGTGCTGTTACTGCGCTGCGGATAGCCAGCACGCCAACACGCACCGCATTCTCCGATGACTGGGCTCGCAAGGTTGCTGCAGGGGTAATTTCTGGCTTAGGATCATCTAGACGCGCAGTACATGCGGCCAAGCCGAAGACAACCAAACAAAGGAAGATGGCACCCCTGAGGACGCCAAAACCGAATCTTGGAAACCTCATTGGTAGTGCTCCTGTTTGCCAGTATTATACGACACAACTATCATACAGAACAGTGTAAAGAGCGTCATCAGATCTCCCGCAGCGCTCAAGTGGAGACGAATGTGGTAGCGCAGAGAGATTACCATTGACATACAATTTTTTGCCTCTCCGGATTTTTGGCCAATGAGCGGCGGCCCCTACGCCTGCGTACTAACCCAGCAGATCATAAAATATTGTAATTGAATCGAGACGAACACCACATGAAAACTGCATTAAAAATTTGGGAAGAAGATTCGTAGGAAAAGGAAATGGCTGCTGCTTTCCAGGTGCGCTCTCAACCCAAAGATCCGACAGAACAAACCCAGTCTATGGCTGGGGATTCGCGTCTTCCCCAGGCATTGCTACTTGTGGCATTGCTGGGTGCATTGGTCTACCACGGTGGATTGAGCATCTTTGGGACCTACCGCAACACCTACGATGCCTATGTCCATATCTTCTTCGCGGATCATTGGGCACGTTCCTGGTTTGATCATTGGGACACCCGTTGGTACACCGGTTTTACCTTGACGAGTTACCCCCCGCTTTCTCAGCAGACTGTTGCTTTTCTCTCCTTTTTTGTGGGTGATTTGCGTCTCTCCTTTGCACTTGTCCAAACAACCTCCATGATCATGATGACGCTGGGAATGTATCGTTTCGCCCGTCTGTGGGTAAGTGACGAGGCGGCTGGCTGGGCGGCAATCTGGTTGGTCTTTTCATCGGCCATGGCTGAAACGATTCACGTTTTCGGTCAGTTGCCAACGACATTCTCATTGGGGATGCTGCTTAACGCGCTTCCATTCACATTTGATTGGATCGACCAAGGCAAATCCCGCCATCTGGTTCGCTCTTGGGCGCTGACCGCAGCAACTACGGGTGCACATCATGTGACCACATTGTTTGGCTCAGTCTTTATTACTGCCCCAGTCATTGTGCTTGCCTTGCTCAAACACTTCCGCACACCCCTTGCCGATGAACCTCAGCAGCAGCCCCGCTATGTGACAAAAGCCAATTGGCGAGCTCTAATTATCCGTCGGTTGCGCCGCATATCCGCACCGACCGTTCGTTCTGCTCTGTTTGGTGTAGGAACCGGCATGCTGTTGGTGCTGGTGGTGCTGCCCTACTGGCTGTGGAGTACATCTGACCCGATTACCCAAGTCTCTATTCCTCATGCCAGTCGGGACAATTTTCTGATCAACACCGCTGCCGGTCTAGTCTTCTGGCTGATCCCCTACGGGATGTTAATAATCGTCTTCCCCTACATCTTTTTCAAGGGCCTGACCACCAAAGCCTGGCCGCTTACTGCCTCGATTGCCTTGCTTGCCTTGCTCGGCACTGGTGGCACGACACCGATTCCCAAGATGCTTCTGCGCGGTTCATTTGACATTCTCACCTTGGACCGCTTTACCTTATGGGCGTCCATTTTGATGCTGCCCTTGGCTGGCGAATTCGTCGTCAGCCTTCGTCGTCGGACGCTGGCTGCATGGATTCGCGCCCAATTCGGCGATCTGACTTGGCGCAGTACCCAGGTTTTTCTTGCCGTAGGATTGCTGTCAGCCTCTGTGCTCACTGTCAGCCTGACCCAGTTTCGCCGTTTCCAGCCGGACCCCATTGACATTCAGCCTATTCTCAATTTTCTGGAAAAAGATCAACATTGGCGCTGGCGTTATTTGACCTTGGGCTTTGGTGATCAGATGGCCTGGCTTTCGGCCAATACCACTGCTGCCCAGGTCGATGGCAACTATCACTCGGCTCGACGTCTGCCAGAACTGACGACAACCCCTGTCGAGCGGCTGGAAGGAGCTAAGTTCCGTGGGATTCCTGGCATTGGCTCGCTTCAGCAATTTTTGAACGTGCCGGATAAATTTTCCCTGAAATACGTTTTTTCGGCCGATCAATTCTATGATCCATTGCTCTTCTTCTATGGTTGGCATCGAATCCAGTTTTTAGAAAATGGCGTCGCAGTGTGGGAACGAGAAGATATCCCCATACTGCCCGAAGTACTTCCCCGGCGGGAGATACCTCTTTACCAGCGGCTGATGTTTGGAATCTTGCCACCGAGCGCGCTGCTAGCTGCCATTCTGGCCCTGAGTGCTGGCTGGTGGAATATTCCTTTGCAGCTGTTGGCCGAACTGCTCGGTTTGGATCGACTGCTGCAACGTCTGCCCCGTTTACAGCTTCCCAACCTAGTCACCAGTCTCTGGCAGGGCATCGACAGGCGGCTGCTGGCAGGTTCGGCGCTACCGGCCAACGGGATCGGACCTGCTCCCCCGTGGCAGATATGGTTGCGCTATGCTTGGCGGCATTCCAGCCGACGTTTTGCGCCGGCCACTCCCCAGGCTCGTCATCTGCGTACACTTGCCTTGGCGTTAGGGATGATCGCGCTGTTGACATGGGGGGGGATCTGGGGACAGAATCGTCAAGCCAATCCAGAAAGGATCGTGGAAGCATGGTACGATGATCTGGACTTCCGCCGTTTCGAGGATGCTTACAGACGGCTCAACCCACAGACGCGACCCGATTTTACGCAATTTCTGCTGGAGTTGTCGGTACAAAGTGGATTGGTGGCGTCCTATGCCAAGCTGGAGAATCTGGAGACGACCGTTTTAGTCGATGAGTCGGAGCACAAACAGATTCGGGCCGACGCGCGTTACATTACCGCCCTCTCCTACTATACAGACACTGTAATCCTGGAATTGAATCGGTTGCCAGATATGGGGTGGGTCATCGAGCCCCAGCCCGTGGATATCCGTGTGCCTCCTGAACAGTTCCTGCGACAGACAGGGGTAGATTATCTGTCTGCTGGACGCCGTCGGGTGAGTAGCGCCGTAACAGATTTTGCCGATGTATTGGACAGACCAGAATTAGATGTGTTATCGGCGGATCTTCTGAGGCATAAAGATGGGAGCTTCAGCTTGGTTGGCGAATTGATGAATGTGGATGTGGACCCGGCAGACGTGACTGTAACAGGCCTGATCTACACCAAGGATGGAGACGTTCTTACCTGGTACAATAGTGGTGCTGGTATGATTCACAAGATTCTGCCTCTGGAAATTACTCCATTCCGGATCGATTTTGAGGGTGTTGCCGGATTGGCACTGGCGGATACAGCAGACTCGCTTTCCTTTGCTCCGGGCTCGTATTGGGGCTATCGGCCATCGTCCAGCACTGAGATCGGCTCATTTGCTGTCTTTGGCAAAGGGGTGGTTACAGGGCGAGATCTAGGGCGTAGCTTGGGTATGCAGAACTTGCGTGTGGTTGAGGCAGCTACGGGCCTGACGGTGCAGGGGGATCTGATCAATACGGGTCTGGATGAAGCGGTTATCCCCCACGTTTTTGTCACCCTCTACGACGAGACAGGCAAGGTACGTTGGGTCGATCACTTTTTTGTGCGCGAAGGAGTTCGTCCACAACGCACCCTCCCCTTTAATGTTCTGATAACACCAGCTACCGAGATCACATCCCTCCACCTGCCGGGGAATATCTATAGCAATATTCTTGGCGAACAATCCAATCAACAGAGCATGCGCGACGATTTTCTGCCGCTGCCGTCAGGCTACGGCTATGCCTGGTTGCGGGTCAGTGTCCACTATTTTAACGGGGGACGTTGATGGCGCCAGGGATCGGCAGATGGGGACATGGGGCGAATCATCGCTTCCCATTATTGGCCTGGCGATTGGTACCGCGCGGCGTACGGCTGCTGCATCTCTGGGTTGTGGTATCTGGTCTGTCACTGGTTTCGATGGTGGGTGCCTGCTCCAATATGCCTGTGCCTGCTGGGGTACAAACAGATCAGGCACCCCATCCCCTCACTCTCCGCGCCCCAGCAGAGATAGAAGCGGGTGAGCCTATTCAGGTGGATGTGACTTCGGATCGTGCCGATTCCGTTTTCCTGCTGGCAACTGGCACCTTCGGCTCAGTGCCATTTACAGCAACGCTGACGGGCGGTGCAGCAACGTTGATCCTAGACCCGATTTACAGTCGTCATGCTGGTATGGTCACATTTCTTGCCCGCTCGGGTCAGGCCCAAGCACAGACCACGACTAATATCCGTCCTGGTCAGCCCGTTGATCCCCTCTTGCCATTGGTTGGTCCCCGTTCGATCGTGGCAGATGGCAAGCATTGGACCATGGTT
>JAHEML010000111.1:0-5953 GCA_024643705.1 Caldilineaceae bacterium
CTGGGGATCGTCCTGGGTGGAAAAGCGCCTAATTCGTTCATCGGTTGATTGGCTGGTTGCGTCGGTGGTGCCCAAATCCAGGGCCACCCGCCGGAAGAGTGACTGGTAATCCGCCACGTGCCGCGCCCGCAATTCTTCAAACGGTCGGGCCTGCGCCGCATCCAGCACCGACACAATGCGGCTGGATGGCTCCACCCCTTGGCTGCTCGGATGTTTGTCGAAGCCGTTGAAACTGGTGGCAGCGGCCAGAAAAAGGGTGATAATTTGCGCGCCGCTCACCCGAAGCTCCCCATCTGGCGTGGTCTCCACGCGGCCACCCACAGTCGTCACGCGCACATGAGCCTCGGCCCGCATCCCCTCGCCATAGCGAACCGGATCATCCCCGCTGTGATAGGGTGGGTCCACATGCACAGGCACATCGCAGCGCATCACCAGCCCGCCGCCCTCCACCTGCACCGCGTGGCGCAGCGGACTATCCAACCCCACCACACAATTCAGCGCGCCGGGTGTATCCGCCGTCAAGCGCACCACCAACACCTGATCCGGGAAACTCACAAACGACTCTCTCCGAAACCTCACACCATCTTGCGTGTAGTCAACCAAGGCAGCCGCCGTATCCAAATCCAATACTCTCTGATATTTCTCTGCCCCTCTGCCCCTTTGCATCTCTGCGTTAAAAAACTCTGCGCTAAAAAATTTCAGCCGCAAATCCCCCAGCGGCAAGTACGACTGGCTGTACGGCCCCTGCATCTGCTTGCATAGTTCATTGGCCGCCGCGTATTCCCCGGCAAAGAGCAAGCGTCGCACCTCCGGCAGCACAGCCAGCGCGCCCGGATTCGTCGTATCCTTTGGCCCGCCTGACCAGAGCGTATCTTCGTTGAGCGCGATACGCTCCTCGTCCACACCACCAAAGAACATTGCCCCCAGCCGTCCATTGCCAATCGGCAGGGCTTCTTCCCAGGCGGCGGCGGGGGTGGAATACCAGAGCGCGAGAGGGGATTGGATGGTCATTCGATCTCCTGTGGATGAATGTGTTGCGTATTTCGTATTGCGTAAGAAGTGGGAAATGGGTGGTGTTTGTATCGAACTGGGCAGTCAAGCTGGAAAATGCCCGTGGCCTCTTGTCATCATCATGATTCAAAACAATAAATGGCGAAGTTGTCACTGCCTACGAAGTACGCAAGACGCAAGACGCAATTCGTCACTTCTGCTTCAATTGTCGCCAAACTTCCCCTTCACTTCCCCCAGCGCCCCATCGATCGCCGCCAGCACCCGGTCCATCTCTGTTTCCGTGTGCGCGGCGGAAAAGCCGTGATGAGGCGAGACAGCGAAATAGACCCCCCGCCGGTAGCAGCCGTCGATGAAGGCGAATTCCATATCCTTGCGTTTTTTTGCAGCCTGACGATAATTCGTCACTTCGTCAGTCACGCCAAAATACATCCCAAAACGGGGACCCGCGTATTGCAGGCGTAGGGGAACGTCGTGCTGGTCGATCAGCGTCTGAAAACCGCTGTAAAAATGCTCGCCCACAGCGTCCAGTCGGTCATAAAAACCAGGACGGCTGTACTCGCCTAGCGCGGCCAACGCACCCAGCACAGTTGTCGGGTGGGCCAGATACGTCCCGCTCATCTCCGCATTGCCCAGCGGGCGCAGATGCTCCATCACCCCTCGCCGCCCAGTGAGCGCGCTGATGGGCGTGCCACCCCCGAAGGCCTTGCCCAACACGCACAAATCCGGCGTCACCCCCAAGTATTCCTGTGCGCCACCGGGGGCCACCCGAAAAGCGGTCAGCACCTCATCGAAAAAGAGGATGACGCCGTAGCGGTTGCAAAGTTCCCGGCAGAGCTGGACAAAGCCCGGTTGGGGCAAAATGCAGCCTTGGTCGTAGTTGATGGGTTCCATCAGCAGCACCGCGGCTTCGTGGCCGTGGGCGGCAAAGGCGGCTTCCAACGCCGTTGGGTCATTGAAGGGGACAACGACCATATTCTCTCGTACGTTAAAAGGAATCCCTGCCGATTCGGGATAAGGGGTTGGGTTGCTCTCCGGCCCAGCCACATCCAACGGCGGCGCAACGCTCAAATTCAACGCGTCGGCATAGCCGTGAAAGTGGCCTTCAAACTTGATGATCTTCTCTCGTCCCGTCGCAGCCCGCGCCAGACGCAGCCCGTGCATCACCGTTTCCGTGCCGGAACCCGCATAGCGCACCATTTCGGCGCAGGGGATCAGCTCCGTCACCCGCTGGGCTAGTTCCGTGTGGTAGACCGTCTCGTAGGAGCAGATGACGCCCATGTCCAGCGCCTTCTGCACGCCCGCGACGACCGCCGGGTGGTTGTGCCCCAGCAACGATGCGCCGTGGGAGAGGCACATATCCACATATTCGTTTCCTTCCAAATCGTAGACAAATGGTCCGTCACCCCGGCTGACGAAAAAGGGGTGTCCGATGGCTGCATTGGCCCGGGCCGTTGCTGATACGCCGCCGGGCAGAAATTGTTGAGCACGCTGGTAGTGGTCGTTGGTTGTGGGCATGGGAGTTGTCTCGTTTTCTTGATGAATTTGATGCAAACCTACAATTCTTGATGATTTTGCTCGTCTCACGCCACGCGTTTTGTCCCCCACTCCTCTCCCATCGCGGCCAACTTCTCATCGCTCAAATAGCCGTAGCGGTTGACCCAAATGCCATCCACCGGGCTGTCCACAGCCAGGGCGAAGCGACGGCGGAAATCATCCAGGGGGCCGTAGCCGTGTACCAGCGCATGAACCTGCGCCCGGCCCCCCACGGCCCGCACCACCTGACGCAGTTTGCGCGCCTGTGTCTTGGAAGGAATCGGATGCGCCTCATCTGGTTCTGGATAGTGATAGTCGGCCAGGGTGCGGCCCCCTTGCCCTGGTTCGGCGATATCCATCAGATGCACAAGCGCGGAGACGAGCAGCCCTTCGTCCAGCCCCGGATTGGCATCGAGCAATTCCCGCCCCCAATACTCCACCATTTGACACCAGTGCATGGTGTAGAGCTTGGCCGAGACCGAGCCGCAATTGTCGCCGATGCGGGCAAAGTCCAGCCCTGTGACAAAGCTGTAGGGAGCCATGAAAGCGTTGGCCGACAGTTCTTTCTCTGGCCCGGCGGCGTCGGTGATGGCCCCGCGCCAATCCGCCAGCAGATCGGCAGAGAGAGCAGCTTTCAGCCGGAAGAAGTCAGCCACGCCGGGGAAACGGGTGAGCAGGCTCGCCAGGGCAAAGCGTCCCCCATCGGCCTCGGCAAAGTCGGCCATGTTGCCGTTGCCCAGGCTACCATGGAGATAGCGCCAGAAGGCCAGGGTCTCGGCGCGGATGGCGGCGAAGTCGAAGCCGTGGGCGTCCGCCCAACTTTCCACGTGGGGGCCGAGATCGCTGAAAACTTCGTTGAGGGTGTAGCAGGGATATTCGGGCCAGTCCGGGCGGATGCCGTCGATCTCTGGATATTGGGCAAAGATATCCCGACACCAGGCCCGATTCCAGGCCCGCACCGCCGGGGAAGCCAGGCTGGCCGTGTCTGCCATGCGGTAGGGGGGCAGTGATCCATCGGGCAGCCGTGGCCGATCTTCATCCTGCAGGCCAGCAGGCGCGGCCGCGCTTGTCTGAATGTAGACCCGCATCCCCCGCCCTTTGGCAGCGCGAATAAAGTCGCCGATCACCGGCCCGGCGCTGTCGGTCAGATCGTTGGCCGGGCGGGGCTGGTAGGGGCTATCTGCAAAGAATTCGCGGCGGAAGTGATGGCCCGGTCCCGTGCGTAGCCAGAGCGCCCGTTCGCCCCACAGCGGCCTGTCGAAGAGCCGGGGGCTGGTTCCGCCGTCGTCTGGGGGCTGGTAGCTGCCTTCTCCTTCTCGGGCCGGTGCAGTGACAGAGGTGTTGACGGCTACCGCGTTGACGCCGATGGCTTGCAAACGTTCCAACACAGGCTCGACGCCTTCGACCTGGAAAAAGGGGCTTAGGGTTGTGATGCCGAACAGTCGGGGTGAGGAAGTCATGAAGGGGGATGGCTCCTTGAAGCGGTGAAGTTGGCGGGGATCGGTGGTGACGCTCCCGCTGTGACTCTACTGATTGTGCCACAGCAGTGATTGTGCCACAGAAGCGCAGGAAGATCGAACCTGATTTATAGCCTATACTGTACTTGATCCCACGGGCCAATATGCTATGATTTGATGCCACGGGATGTGACAGAAATGCGGGAAAACCAGCAGAATGCCCACCCCGGATCGCCTCTGGTTGCAGGCGCGCCGCTGGTTGCGGGCGGAAGTCAACACAAACCGGAGGCAGCTACACTTTATCAAAACAGTACCGACTACACCCTCGAAAGCAGGATACATCCCCATTGGACAGCTTTTCCAGCGTTCAAGATTTATTGGCTGTCTGGCAACCCGAAATGCCAGTCTATTGTGTTTACCCCCACGTCTATCAGAACTCGACCCAAAATTTTATCAATGGATTCCCCGGCCGCGTCCTCTATGCTGTCAAATCCAACGACGAACCGGCTGTGGTGCGGGCGATCCACCGGTCGGGCGTCACTGATTTCGACTGTGCCTCTCTCTCCGAGATCGCCCTCGTGTCCAATAACTGTCCTGGCGCTACCTGCTACTTCATGGTTCCTGTGCGACCCCGGGGCGATGCGCGCATGGCCCAGCAACAATACGGCGTGCGTCACTTTGTGGTCGATCACCCCAAGGGATTGGAGTTGCTGGCGAGCGAAATCGATATGACCCGCTCCGTGGTTTTTGCCCGCATGGCTGTCCACCACGGTTCGGCCATCTACGATCTTTCGTCCAAATTCGGCGCAACGCCGGAGGAGATTCCTGGGTTGATCGAAGCGATTGTCGCCTACGGGGCCGAGCCTGCCCTGGCCTTCAATGTGGGGTCGTCGGTACGCAGCCCGGACGCGTATCGCTATGCCCTCTCTCTGGCTGCCAGGGTGCTGTCCGAACTGCCCATCCGTCTGCGTCTGGTTGATATTGGTGGTGGCTATCCCCAATCCTACCCCGGCTACGAGATGCCCTCGCTGGATGCCTATTTCTGCGCCATCCGCCAGGGGCTCAGCGACCTGCCTCTGGCCGACGGCGGCGAAATTTTGGGTGAGCCGGGCCGGGCACTGTCCGCGCCTGGTCTGTCTGCCCTGGTCGAAGTGCTGCTGCGCAAGGATGATCGGTTGTATATCAACGATGGGCTGTACGGTGTTTTCTGGGAGCTGCGTTTCGAGGGCCACAAGCGCTATCCCGTACGCACCTATCGCCGGGGAGAGCTTCTGCACAGCCACGAAGAACGCGCCTTCCACCTTTTTGGCCCCACCTGCGATTCCACTGACAGGCTGCCGGGCGCGGTCGATCTGCCCGCTGACATCGACACGGGCGATTATCTGGAATTCGGCCATATCGGCGCGTATAGCCTGGGTGGCCGTACCCATTTCAACGGCCATTTCAGCGACAAGATCGTCTCGATTGACAATTGCAACGAGCTGCCACCTACAGAGAGGAACCTTGTTCCCTTCCAATCCCTCTTCTCCGAACAGGCGGCAGATCGACTGGTGGAGCTTGTGGCTGCCTAGGTGTGCGGTGTTGGGCGTGGCTGAATGTGAGGCATTGATGGGGGAGGGGCAGTAAGGGTGCATGGGGGTTGAACAGTGGTCATCCGTTGTGTTCTGCTTCCCCCTTCCCTATCGGCGGGCATAGAGCCAACTGTTGCCCCGCTTGCCCTGGGTTTCGATCTCGCCCATTTCGCGCAGACAGTAGGCCATCTGCCCGGCCAGGCGACGTTGCACCCTGGCGCAGGCGGCCAGATCGGCCGTGGTGAATGGGGTGGGCAAGCTTTCCGGCAAGAGATCGGCCAACTGGGCTGTTTCGGCAAAAGTGTGGCAAGCGACAACCTCCAGCAAGCGCCGGTCGTGGACAACCCATCCACCCCGCCGCCACCCCCGTTTGCCCCCTTT
>JAHEML010000111.1:5963-8468 GCA_024643705.1 Caldilineaceae bacterium
GTTCGCCAAAAACCGACTCCACCTTCCCAGCCTTGGGCGATTTACGCCGGCTGAGAATCTCCCCATCCGCGCCCACTTTCACAATCCACTTTTCCTGGGCCACAGGGTAGACCAACCGCAGCTTGTGGTCGGGCAGCAGGGCATCCAGCTTGGCCCGCATCTGGCCGAAGTTGGCCGTCTGCACCTCCACCAGTTCGCCATCCGCCCGCACCAGATCGATCACATAGCCAGCCAGCATCACCTCGGTGAGATCGCCGGGGGCCGCATACCAGTTTTTGATTCCTGCGTGGAGGGGTGTCTCGTTCAGAGAGCCAATGTGGGACATGGGGCTATTTTGCCACAGAAGCCGTGATGGAGCGAACCTATCCTGGCGGGCCTCTGTAGAAGGTCAGCGCGGGTTGTCTTGATTCGATTGATCCCGCATAATAGCCCTACAGAAAAATTCGTGTCATTCGTGCAATTCGTGTCTAAAACTCTCCCACCCTTTCTTAGCTACCTTTAACCACAGAACAGGCGGTAATCCTATGACTTCCCCCACCATCGAGCAGATATTCAAACACACATCCGTCCGGTCTTATCGACCAGACCCCGTATCCCGGCAAACCGTGGAGACGATTGTTGCGGCTGGTCAACGCGCCTCTACATCCTCCAATATGCAGTTCACAACAGCCGTCGCCGTTACCGACGGGGCTAAACGGGAACGGCTGGCTGAATTGTGCGGCAACCAGGTCCACATCCGCCAGGCCCCTGTCTTCATCGCCTGGTGCATCGACCGCGCCAGGCTGGATCACGCCTGCCAGTTGCGGGGCTACGCACAGCGGACCGACACAGTGGAAAGCTTTTTGGTGGCCGCAGCCGATGTGGCAATTTTTATGCAGACAGCGACCCTGGCTGCCGAGAGTCTGGGACTGGGCATGTGCTACATCGGGGCCATCCGCAACAACCCCCGCCAGATCATAGAGCTTCTCGGGTTGCCGCCCCTCACCTTTCCCCTTGCTGGTATGACCCTGGGCTGGCCCACCGCCGAGGGAACAATCCGGCCCCGGCTGCCCCTGGAAAGTGTGCTGCATTGGGAAACATATGGCGATCCGAACGAAGAAGCCCATCTGGCCGAATACGACAGCGCCATGGTTGCCACGGGAATCTACGAGGGGCGGCAAGTGCCCGTGCCCGGCCAGGCAGACCAACTGGAAGACTACGGCTGGACCGAGCATTCGGCCCGGCGGGTTTCCCAGCGGGTGCGGGCCGACTTGCGGGAGATATTGGCCGAACAGGGCTTCACACTGGCCGACTAATCGCTGCTTGCCCCCATCACTATGCCTTTGCGTGGCGTTGCGCACCGGAGCCGATGTGGGGTGTGAGGGTTTTTCTGCCACAGAAGTGAGAGAAGATCGAGCCAGATTGTTTGGTGTACGGTGACAGATTTTCCGTCTTGTCAATCTGGCCCGCTTGATGTACGATTGCACGATTGTCAACGTCATCTAAACCGCTTTATCTCGGATGGGTCACACTATGCAACGTCTCTCTTCTCTCCTGTCCAAGATACCCCGCTTCAAGCGGGATGTGAATCTTCTTCTGCTTGCCACAGCCATCCTCGCTATCAGCTTTTTTGGCATCCAGCAGTTGCTCAAAATTCTGTATATTCTGCGTTTGGGCTATGGGCCGGAATTTGTGGGCCTTTTTGGGGCAGCCGGGGCCATCGGCTATATGACCATGAGTCTGCCCAGCGGCTGGTTGGGCGAACGTTGGAGTGTGAGCCGTACCATGGCCGCCGGTGCCGTGGCGACGACCGCCGGCATGGTGATGCTTCCCCTGGCCGAGTCCCTGCCCCTAAGCCTGCGGGACGGATGGATCATTGCTTCCCAGGTTGTGCAGGCGGGTGGCTATGCTCTCTTCAGCATCAATCTTGTGCCAGCGCTGATGGTGGCAACGTCGCCCGAAAACCGCAACAGTGCCTATGCATTCAGCAGTACCCTGCGCAGTTTGGGCACATTTGTAGGGACTATCACTGGGGGGCTGCTGCCGGGACTGTTGGCTGGGCTGCTTGGGCAGGGGTTGGATTCGCCTGTGCCCTATCGGTTGGGGCTTTGGCTGGGGCCGCTGATCGCGATTGTCGCTGTGCTTCCGCTGTTGCGCATCAAAGATCGGGGCGTTGTCTCCACTGAAGTGAGCGCTGTGCCCGATGGGGCTTTCCCGGTGCTGTCGGTGGGGCTGCTGATCGTTTTTGTTGCCTTGGGCCAGGCGGCCAGCGCCACCTGTCAATCGTTCTGCAACGCCTACATGGACACGGATCTCGGCCTGTCGCCCGCTGCGATTGGGTTGATCACAGGCGCAGGCCAGTTTGTGGCGATTTTCGCCCCTTTGGTCTTGCCGGGGGTGGCTCGGCTGCGGGGCAATGGCTGGCTGCTCATGGTTATCACCCTGGGCGGTGCGCTGAGTGTGGGGCCGATGCTCCTGTTGCCCAATGCCATGGGCGCGGGGTTGGGCCGGTTTGCCACTCTGGCC
>JAHEML010000860.1 GCA_024643705.1 Caldilineaceae bacterium
ATCTTCGCCCTCTTCCTGCTCACCGTGGGCGCAGACCCCCTAAAGACCTACAAAGCCATGTATGCCAGCGCGCTGGGCGACAGCTTTGGCTTTGCCGAGGTGCTGCTCCGGGCCGCGCCCTTCATTTTGGGCGGTCTGGCGACGGCCCTGCCCGCCCGCACCCGCCTGGTGAATGTGGGTGCCGAGGGGCAAATTGCCCTGGGCGCGCTCGCGACCACCTTTGCCGCCATGGCCCTGGGGGAGCGCTTCCCCGCCTGGGTGACTCTGCCCTTGTTACTGGTGGCTGGGGCGGTGGGTGGCGCGGCCTGGGCTGGGGTGGCTGGTCTCATGCGCACCCGCTTGCAGGTGAACGAGACGATCTCCACTCTGCTGCTCAACTATGTGGGCGCGCTGGTGCTGATCTTCTGCGTGCACACTGTGCTGAAAGACCCGGAATCCTTCAACTGGCCCTTTTCGCCTCCCTTTGCCGAGCAGGCCCGCTGGGTGACCATTGGTGGAACCCGGCTGCATTGGGGTGTGATTGTTGCGCCCATCGCGGCCCTGCTGGTCTGGTATTTCCTGACCCGCACCCACTGGGGGCTGCATTTGCGGGTGGTGGGGGGCAACCCAGAAGCAGCGCGCCGGGCCGGTTTTAACGTGGAGCGCCTACAGTTGCTCGTCTTTTTGGCCGCGGGGGGTTTGGCGGGCATGGCCGGGATGTTGGAAGTGGCCGGGGTAGAAGGCCGGTTGCGCCCCACCACCGGCGTGGGCTTTGGCTACGCCGGTTTTCTGGCCGCGTGGATGGTGGGTCACAACCCGCTGGGGCTGGTGGTCTCGTCCATTCTGTTGGCAATTCTGGCTGTCAGCGGCGACGCCCTGCAAATCACCGCACGCCTGCCCGCCTCGTCGGTCAACATCCTGATGGCCTGCGTGCTCATCGGCATCCTGGCGAGGGTGGGGAAAAAAAGTAGTGCGTGATGCGTATTGCGTATTTTTCTGGTCGGGCGAGTGGTTTCGTTGTGCGCTTCTACTTACCGTTCAGATTCCGCTGCCGTACAGGATCCGCTGCCGTACAGGAACGAATAACGAAACAACACCACTGCACACGCAACACGCAACACGCAATCGGTTCCCAAAATAGCCTTGTCTTTATACTCTTTTCACACCGGAGTCCACCCAATGCTCGAAGCCATTCTCGCCGGGGCCATCCGTTCTGGAACATCCGTCCTCTTTGCCTGCCTGGGCGAGACAGTCTCTGAGCGGGCCGGGATCGTCAATCTGGGCACCGAAGGCTCCATGCTGGCGGGCGCGCTGGCGGCCTTTGCAGCCACGGCCTACACAGGCAATCCCTACGCGGGGGTGCTGGCCGGCGCGGCCGCGGGCGCACTCTTTGCCCTGCTCCACGCCTGGCTGGTGATCAGTCGCAACGCCAACCAGCTTGTCTCTGGCCTGGTGGTGATGATCCTGGCTCAGGGCATCACCGCCTTTTTCGGGCGCACCTTTGTCGATCAACAGATTGTGGGGCTGAACACCCAGCGCATCCCATTTTTGTCCGATCTGCCTTTTGTTGGCCCCATCTTTTTCCAGCACGACATTTTGACCTATCTGGCCGTACCCCTGGCTTTTGCCCTCTGGTATGGTTTCTATCGCACCAAATGGGGGCTGGTTCTGCGGGCCGTGGGCGAACGGGACGACGTGGCCTACGCCAGCGGATTCAACCCGGACAGGGTCCGCTACGCGGCGGTGGTGCTGGGCGGCGCGCTGGCCGGCATCGGCGGCGCGCAGCTATCCGTGGCCTACACCCTCAACTGGGTGGAAGAGATGACCCAGGGCCGGGGTCTGGTGGCCGTGGCCCTGGTGATCTTTGCCGCATGGTCACCCTTGCGGGCCATTTTGGGCTGCTATCTCTTTGGCGGGGCCACAGCGTTGCAACTGGCGTTGCAGGCTCAGGGCATCCCCATTTCGCCCTTCTTCCTCTCCATGGTTCCCTACCTGCTCACCCTGCTTGTGTTGCTGCTGGTGGCGCAGAAACAGCGTTACGCCATGCCCGAAGGATTGCGGGCTGTCTTTGAAGGGAAGGGGGATTTTTCGTTGCAGAACAGATGAAGCCTATTTCGTAGTGCGTAGTGTGTAGTGCGTAAGTAATGTAGCCATGATCGATTTCCAATCATTTCAGGAGTAAATCCATTGAACACGCCTAAAAAATTATTACCGCTTCTCTCGTTGATTCTCATTTTCACTTTTGTGATCTCGGCTTGTGCTGCACCCTCGGCAGCGCCTGCCCCCGCGGCCGAAGCGCCCGCAGCAGATGCACCCGCAGCCGAGGCCGCAGCCACCGAAGC
>JAHEML010000112.1:0-5342 GCA_024643705.1 Caldilineaceae bacterium
GCTCTCTGTTTTATCTGCCCCGGTCCCGGTTTTCCGGGATATTCACTGTCACATTCACAGCTGGGCTGCGCCGGAAGAAGAGCCGCCAGAGAAAAAAGAGCAGCAGCAGCCCCACGCCCAAGTAGATGGCATTCGGCCAGGTGGCATATTTGCGCCAGAAAAGCTGCCAGGGCACTTGCCCATCCATCAGCCGTTGGGCATCTTCGGCCAGATCAGTCACCGTCTCCACCGGATTGGAGGCCGCCTCTTTGCTCGCGGAAAGAAAGGCCAGGGTCTCGTCCACATTGTCGCTCTCTACCAGCGCCTTGCGGATATCCTCGAACTTCAGTTTGGGCATCAGGGCTGGTTCCCGCAACAGTTGCGAGACAAGCTGGTTGCTTGCCTGGGGACCCAATTGGGTGATGTAACTTGCCAGCCAGCGCAGATCGTCCGGGCTAAAGGCCGTGACCGCCTGGCTCAACTGCTCGGATGGCAAGCCCAGCAGAATCTCCCGCTCCAATTGGTTGAGTTCCATCAGCCTGCCGATAGCTGTTTTGTCGCCAACGGCCAATACCGTTTCGAGCGCTTGGCGGTCGGCAAAGTCGCTCGGTTCCGCGATTTTATAGAGTTCCGTCTCGGCCACCCCAGCAATGGACTCCCCAGCCAGATTGGCCCAGGCAACCACTGTCTCCGTGTCGCCAGTGGCCTGTAAAATATCGAAGGCCCTATCAGGCAGAAAGAAGATGCGCTCAAAAACGCCCGCGTTGATGCTCTCGTCGATCTGCGCGGGGGTGAGTTTGGCATCGGCCACCGAGACAAGCGAGGCTAACTTTTGCACCTGATCCGCGGTGGTATTGTCCAGCAGCACCTGGAAACGGCTATTTGTTTCAGCCAGGTCCAGCACCCGGCTGAACTTTTGGCGGAAGTCCAGCCATTCGGCATAGATGTCATTCGAGACCGAGCGGGCCAACTCCGGCATCTCGGCGGATAACTCGCCCTCGACCACTTCGGCCACCTGTGCCCGAATTGCACCCTTCACCTCGGCACCTTTGAGCGATTCCCGAATTTGGGGCAGAGCGCCCTCCCCCGCTTCGATCAAGTCCCAAATAATCAGCCCGCCGCCGATAATCCAGCCCGCCAGAGGGATGATTGTGGTGGCGGCTTTGCCCAAAATGCGCCCAGCCACTTTGCCTGCCACCCGCTGGGCCACCTTTTTCGCCAGACTCTTGGCGATCTGACTGGCAATAATCACCCCCACACCGGCCAGGGATTTGGTGCGGGTGTCCAGGATAATGGTGAAATCGGTCTCGGCGTCCTGGCCCACCTGCGCATCCACCACTTTCTGCTCGATATCCTCTTGGAAGACGGTGATCATTGTCTCCGAAAAGGTATCCCCAATAAATTCCTGCACACACAGCAGCGCCGACGAGGCCGAACGGGCGGTCATAGCACCGATCTCCCGTGCCAGTTCGTCGGCAATCGATGCCGAGAGAGCGTCAATTTTTGCCCGGAACGCCTCCGAGCCAAAGGCGTAGTTGGCGACCTTGGTGGTCAATTCTTCCGCTTTGTCGGCAGACCAGCCAGAGAGGAACCGGCTCCAATAATCCTCTTCGTTGCGTACTTGATCTACTGCAGCGTCCACTTGGGAATTAACAACTTCGTCGACGCCCTGCTCCAACCAGGCTATCTCAACCATGGCCGCGATGTCCAGCTTGTTCTGCTCGGCGGCAAAAACAAATTGAGTAATGCCGTTCAGTTCGTCCCGCAGCCGGGCCTCCTCCACCGTTTCGCATTCCTGAAAGGTGTAGATGGGGGGGGATTCCTGGGCGCGTACGGCTCTTTGGGGCAGCAGAGCGCAGAGCACAGATGTGATGAGCAACAACGAGAAAAGTTTGTGTCGCATGGGTTTTGTCGTCCGTTTGGTCGTCGGCTTGGTCGATGGTTCAGCATCAGTGGGTGGCAGTGGCTCTATGATACTGCGACAAACACCGGTTGTACAAGCGGGGGCAAGACTGGGCAGATCACTGGGTGGATCACTGAGCAGGGGACAAATGGGGAGAGAATCGAAAATCCAGGGGGTGTGGGATCGGAAACAGTCTCCAATCCCACACCCCCTGGATTGATCTACACGGTCTCGTGGGCAGAGATCGACACTTCTGCGCTTTCCACTTCGCCCTGGGCCGCGATGATCTTATTCAGCCCTTGCAAATAGGCCTTTGCGCTGGCGACGATAATATCTGTGTCCACGCCCCGACCACTGAACAACTTGCGGCGCGAGCGCCCCTGGGCCGTGTGGCTGAACCCTCGGCTCTCTGGCACTTCCAGGCGAATGGTCACGTCGCCTGTGGCGTCGATGCCTTCGGTCACGGCTTGCACCAGGAATTCGGTCAAGTTGCCGGCGACCTGCACAATGCGGTTGATGCCCTGGTAGGCAGCATCTACCGGGCCTGTGCCAAAGCCTGCTTCAGTGATCTCCTCGCCGGTCAGATTATTACGCAAGGTGACGACAGCGGTCGGCTTGACCGATGTGCCGCACAGCACCTGCAAACCGACCATCTCCCAGGTCTCCACCGGCTGGTAGAGTTCATCGCCCACCAAGGCTTCCAAATCCGCGTCGGTGACGGTCTTTTTCTTATCCGCCACATCTTTGAACCGCTTAAACACATCCCGCAGTTCGGCATCGTCCAGGTGGTAGCCCATCTCCTCCAGCCGGGCGCGCAACGCGTGACGGCCCGAATGCTTGCCCAATACCAGGCGGCTCTGGTTCAGGCCGATGGTAGCTGCATCCATAATTTCGTAGGTGCGCTTGTTTTTCAGCATCCCGTCCTGGTGGATGCCCGCCTCGTGGGCGAAGGCATTGGCCCCCACAATCGCCTTGTTTGGCTGGATGACAATGCCCGTGTAGCGGCTGACCATATCGCTGGCCCGGTGGATTTCCGGGGTGACGATATTAGTTTCCAGATTGTAGACGCTCTGCCGTGTGTAGAGCGCCATGACCGTCTCTTCCAGGCTGGTGTTGCCCGCCCGCTCGCCAATGCCGTTGATGGTGACTTCGATCTGGCGTGCACCATTTTGCAGCCCGGCCAGGGTGTTGGATGTTGCCATGCCCAGGTCGTTGTGACAGTGGACGCTGAAGATCACATCCTTGCCGCCGGGGGTCTCTTCCCGCAGTTTGCGAATCAGCCCGCCAAATTCTTGCGGGGTGGTGTAGCCCACGGTATCGGGGATGTTGAGGGTGGTGGCCCCAGCTTTGATTGCCACGGCCAGCACCTGCACCAGAAAATCCGGGTCGCTGCGTCCTGCATCTTCCGGGCTGAATTCCACATTGTCGCAGAGGCTGCGGGCATATTCCACCATGTCGCCCACGGTTTCCAACACCTGGTCTCGGCTCATGCGCAGCTTGTGTTCCATGTGGATGTCGCTGGTTGCCAGAAAGGTGTGGATGCGGGGTCGTACTGCCGGGGCGACGGCTTCCCAGGCTTTGTCGATGTCGTTTTTGTTGGCGCGGGATAGCCCGGCCACAATCGGCGGCGGCGCAATCGCGCCGGTTTTGTCCACCCGGGGGGTGCGGCCCACTGTCTCGGCAATTTTCTTAACAGCGGCCAGATCGCCGGGAGAGGCAGCGGGAAAGCCTGCTTCCATCACATCCACGCCCAGGCGGGCAAGCTGGCGGGCAATCTCCAACTTCTCTTGTTCGTTCAAGGTTGCGCCGGGGGATTGCTCGCCGTCGCGCAGGGTGGTGTCAAAGACGATGACCTTGTTGCCGTGGGCAATTTCCCGCGCCCAGGCCGCGATGTCGGGAATGGCGAAGCTGGCTACATCTACTTCAGCTTCTGTTTCTACGGCAGATTCTTGATTTCCATCTGTCTGGCTCATGGCACTTCTCCGGGGTGTGATTGATCTGGATGAGATTTCAACTTCTGTTCGTTACTCCTCAAAAGGTCACAAAGGCCATCGTCCACGTCAATCACCCCCTTTCTGAAGGCAAAAGTAGGAAGGCAAAAGGCAAAAACGTCAGGTATCCCGTTTCGCTGTCTGCGACTTTTGCCTTCCCCTTTTTCCTTTCCTATACTTCCTTGGCGTTCAAGAAACTCATCATCCCGCGCAGTTGCTTGCCGACGGTCTCCAACTGTTGGTGCTGCTCTCGGTCTCGGCGGGCGTAGTAGACTTTACCACCGTTGTGATATTCGTCCATCCATTCCTCGGCGAAGGCTCCAGACTGGATTTCGCCCAGGATTTTCTTCATCGCTGCCTTGGTCTCGTCGGTGATCACCCGCTGGCCGGACTTGTAATCGCCCCATTCGGCGGTGTCGCTGACGCTGTAGCGCATGTAATTCAGACCGCCCTGGTACATCAAATCGACGATCAGCTTGAGTTCGTGCAGACACTCGAAGTAGGCGATCTCGGGCTGGTAGCCGGCTTCGACCAGCGTCTCGAAACCGGCCTTGACCAGTTCGCTGGCTCCACCGCACAGAACCGCCTGCTCGCCAAAGAGATCGGTCTCGGTCTCTTCGGCAAAGGTGGTTTCCAGCACACCGGCCCGGGCCGAACCGATGCCCTTGGCATAGGCAAGAGCGTTGGCATGGGCATTGCCCGATGCATCCTGATGGATGGCAACCAGGGCAGGCACGCCGGAGCCTTCTTTGAATACTTCTCGCACCCGGTGGCCGGGAGCCTTGGGGGCCACCATGGACACATCTACGTTGGCCGGGGCCTGGATAAAGCCGAAGCGGATATTGAAACCGTGGGCGAACATGATGGTATCGCCTGGGTTCAGATTGGGTGCAATTTCTGCTTCATAGACATTGGCCTGGATGGGGTCGGGGATGACGATCATAATCACGTTGGCCTCTTTGGCCGCATCGGCCACACTCAACACCCGCAGACCGTCCGCTTCGGCTTTGGCTTTACTCTTGCTGCCTTCGTGCAGACCGATGCGCACATCAGCGCCGCTATCTTTCAGGTTCAGCGCGTGGGCGTGACCCTGACTGCCATAACCAATGATGGCGATTTTCTTGTCGTTCAGCAAGGAAAGGTCTGCGTCGTTCTCGTAGTAAATCGTTGCCATGAGTTCCAGTTTCTCCAGTGTGTGTAAAAAAGTGTGAAAAGGTATAGATATAGGGTGATCGATAGTGAAACATTGCGGTGCCGGGTGTCAGGTGTCAGGTGTCGAAACGTGTTGATGATACTTGACACCCGATACCCCGACACTTGTCTTATACGCCGCCGGTTTTTTCTCGTTCGCTGCGGTTGCCCTTGTGGCTGGGGGTTGTACGTGCCTTCCAGACCGACGATGCGTAACGACGATTGCTTTCCCGCATACCCCGACTGAGCGCAACCCGCCCTGTGCGCACCATTTCTTC
>JAHEML010000112.1:5352-8462 GCA_024643705.1 Caldilineaceae bacterium
CCATAGGAATCCAGCAATTCGAGCAGAGAGTCTACCTTCTCTTCGGCTCCTACGATCTGCACAACCACGCTGTCGGGCGAAATGTCCACAATCTGTGCCCGATAGACTTCGACGAACTGCATGATTTCGCCCCTGGTTTCGGCGGTCGTCCTCACCCGAATCAGTGCCAGCTCCCGTAGGATTGTCGGCTGATCAGAGATGTCCTCCACCCGGGTTACATCCACGACTTTGTTCATCTGTTTGACCACCTGGTCAGCGACCCGGTCGTCTCCGTCCACAACGAATGTCATGCGGCTGATGCCGGGCGTCTCGCTGTGGCTCACCTGCAAGCTGTCGATGTTAAAATTGCGCCTGCGCAACATCCCCGACACCCGGCTCAGCACACCGGGTTTGTCCCGCATCCATGCCACGAGAGTATATTTCATAATTGGTTCCTCGCTCTGTGCGATTGGTTATGTGATCTGTCGCCACGTTTGATTTTGACAAGATGACAGGGTGACCCTTCACCTTGTCATCTTTTTCATCTTCTACCAACTCGGCTGCACGCCGCTGTATCCCTGCACCATCCCTGGCTTAGGGCGACGGATCAGATCATCGACTGCTGCGCCAGGAGCCACCATGGGATAGACGTTTACCTCTTCCTTCACCCGGAAATCGATGAGAAATGGGCCGGGGGTCGCGTGGGCTTGTTTGAAAGCGTCCACCACTTGCTCTGGTTTGCTCACCCGGAGCGCTGGAATCCCATAAGCGTCGGCCAGTTTGACAAAATCGGGCGATAAGATCGGCGTGCCCACGTAGCGCTTGTCATAGAACATCTGCTGCCACTGGCGTACCATCCCCAAAAAGCCGTTATTGATGATGGCGATCTTCACTGGCAGCTTTTCCTGCTGGAGCACCACCAATTCCTGCAACGTCATCTGGAAACCGCCGTCGCCAGCAACAACCCACACCAGCGCCTCCCTGTCTGAAATCTGGGCACCGATGGCGGCAGGCAACGCGTAGCCCATTGTGCCCAACCCACCACTGGTGAGCAATTGGCCGGACTTCTCGTGGATAAAATACTGGCTCTCCCACATCTGGTGCTGGCCCACGTCTGTCACCACCAACACCCGTTGTTGTTTGGCCTCGTTGGTGGCGTGCCACAATTGGCGAATGACAAAGGGCGGGATCAACTCGTCACCTTCGTAATTCAGAATGTCCGAAGTCGCCGTGTCACCTTTCCAATCCTGCAACACTTGGGTCCAATTCTGGTGACGATGCTCGCTGATCAAGGGCAGAAGCGCGGGCAGGGTGTCGCTGAGGCTGCCCACCACTGCCACAGTGGGGATCACGTTCTTGCCGATTTCGGCTTTGTCCAGTTCAAAATGGATGACCTTGGCCTGCTTGGCGAATTTGTCCAGGCGGCCAGTAATCCGGTCGTCGAAGCGCATCCCCATGGCAATCAGCACATCGCAGGCCTGCACAGCTTTGTTGGCAAAGGCTTCCCCATGCATCCCGCCCATGCCCAGGCTCAGGGGGTGGGTCTCTGGGATGTCGCCTGTGCCCAGCAAGGTTGTTACCACAGGTATCTCGGCCTTCTCCACCAGTTCCACCAACTCTTTGCTCATCCCCGCCAGTTTCACCCCGTGGCCCGCCATGATCAGCGGGCGTTCGGCCGCGTTGATAATTTCGGCCGCGTCCAGCAAGCTACCCATATCATAGGAGGGCCAGGGTTCAAAGCCGGGGAGATCAATATCAAAATCGTAGCGGAATATACCTTTTGCGTTTTGCACATCTTTGCAGATGTCCACCAGCACTGGGCCAGGGCGGCCTTCGCGGGCGATATAGAAGGCTTCTTTGAGGATCATGGGGAGTTCGTTGACATCGGTGACCAGATAGTTGTGCTTACAGACTGGCTGGGTCACGCCGATCACGTCGGATTCCTGAAAAGCGTCTGTGCCCAGCAGATTGGTGGGTACCTGGCCCGTGATGGCAACAATCGGGATGCTGTCCATCTGGGCGGTCGCTAGACCAGTGACCAGGTTGGTTGCTCCTGGGCCACTGGTGGCAATACAGACCCCCACCCTCCCAGTCGCCCTGGCATAGCCATCGGCCATGTGCCCTGCACACTGCTCATGGCGCACCAGCACATGATGGATGGAGCCATTGGCTTCGAAGGGGGCCAGCGCGTCGTAGGCCGGCAGAATCGCCCCACCAGGATGACCAAATACCACACTCACCCCTTCGGCCACCAGCGCCTCCCAAATCATCGCTGCGCCTGTCATTTCTCGGGGTGTGTTGTTCATGTTATACCTCTGATTGTCAATTGGTTCTGCGTTGGAGTGCGTCATTCGCAATTCTCCTCCCAAATACGAAAGATAAAAAAAGACCCCACCCCGGTTGGGGAAGGGTCTACAGTGACCTGAGACTCAGGGTTTACAACGCCCCCGTCTCTTCTCCAACCGGACAAAGTCCCAAGTCGTCTACAAGAACGACTACGAGACCGGATACGATTATGCTAAGAAGAGAATCAGGGTGCGTTTTCATGGCGGACCGTGAAATTTCAAAGACGAACTTCATAATGGTTGGTATTATACAGGACTTTGTGATATTTGCAACTATGAATTTGGGCGCGATGCACAAACAATCAGCCTAAAGGCACGCCGTTAGGGAGCCCCTAATCATTCATCGGCCTCCCGCGCTATCCATCTTTCAGGGAGGAGCTGGGTTACCCACCATCCTGTTCCTGCCAGGCACGACGAATCAACCCGTAAAACCAGGTGTCCGACACTTCGTCGCCGACGATCCAGCGCTCTGGCATAAAGCCCTCTTTCTGGAATCCCAGCCGCTCCAGAGTCTTGGCTGATCCGTGGTTGCGGGGATCGATGTCCGCTTCCAGTCGGTTCAAGTCCAGCACCTCGAAAGCGTAGGCCACCAGTGCCCGCAACGCCTCTCCCATATACCCCTGCCCCCAATAAGGATGCCCCAACGCGTAGCCGATCTCGGCCCGGCGGCTGTCATGGTTGAAGCTGAAGAGAGAACAGGTTCCCAGCAGCGCGCCATCTTCCTTGCGTTCGATCCCCCACTGAAATCCTGCTCCCGAAAGATAGCCAGCCTGGGCGCGAGCCACC
>JAHEML010000861.1:0-415 GCA_024643705.1 Caldilineaceae bacterium
GGCCCTTCGCCCTGGCGGGCGCGCTCTACCAATTTGGCGGTTGCATCCATCACAGCGCGCACATCCTGGCCGTCCACTTCCACCGCGTGCAGGCCGAAACCCCTGGCACGGGTGAGAACATCGCCCGCCGAGGTTTCGGTGTAGTGGGTGTATTCGCCGTAGAGGTTGTGCTCGACGACGTAGATCACCGGCAATTTCCAGAGCGCGGCCATGTTGGCACATTCGTAGAAAAGGCCCTGGCCCAGCGCACCGTCACCAAAGAAGCAGACGGCCACTTGCCCACTCTTGCGCATTTTGATGGACATCCCCGCGCCGGTGGCAATGCCTGCACTGCCGCCCACAATGGCGTTGGCTCCCAGGTTGCCAGTCTCCTGGTCGGCGATGTGCATAGAACCGCCTTTACCCCGGCAATAGC
>JAHEML010000861.1:425-2319 GCA_024643705.1 Caldilineaceae bacterium
CCGGTCGATTTCGGCGCCCTTAGCCAAACAGTGGCCGTGACCCCGGTGGGTGCTGGTGATGTAGTCGTCCCGGTTGAGGCTCTCGCAGACGCCCACCGCCACAGCCTCTTCACCGATGTACAGGTGAGCCAGGCCAGGCATCTTGGCGCTTAGGTAGAGATCGTTCGTCGCGTTCTCAAAGGCGCGAATTTTGTACATCTGCTCGTAGACGTGGAGCCACTGCTCGGTGTCTACGGTGTTTGTTTCTGCCACGGAATGTTCTCCTTGTGTTGACTACAGACGGCAGACCGCCGTCGGCTCAAATCCAAAACTTCGAAACTACTCTTCGCAATTCGCAACTTGCAACTTGCCATTCGCTTCTCACAACCCCCCGTGCATCACCCAGCCGCCGTCTACGTTGAGCACTTGGCCGGTAACGTTGCGGGCGTGATTCGAGGCTAAATAGACTGCATACGCGCCGATCTCTTCCGGGTCTACCATCCTACCCAGGGGTGCAAGACGTGCGATCTTTGTGGTGCACCATTCGTCGTAGGTGGGGCGCTCGGCTTCGGGTAGGTTGGCTATGGAGAGGGCGTAGACTTTCTGCTGCAAGGGCGTGTGTACCATGCCCGGCGCGATGGCGTTGGCCCGGATGTTGTAGGGGGCAAAATCCTTGGCCGCGCATTGGGTAAAGTTGATGATCGCGGCTTTGGATGCGCTGTAGGGCGGGTCGGTCTGGGAACCGATTTGCCCGGCCACGGATGAGAAAAAGAGGAACGTACCCTGCCGACGGTGGACCATTGGCCTGCAGAAGGCGTGGGCCGCGTTAACGCTTCCCTGCACATTCACTGTGTAGACCCGGGTCCAGTCGCTCGGCTCCAGATTCCAAAATGGGAAGCCGCCTTTGCCACTGTCGATGCCAACGGTAAAGACCACGTGGGCCACGGGGCCGAGCTCACTTTCGATGCGGGCGGCGGCGGCTTGCAACGCGGGGTAATCGGTCACATCTACAATGACGGGCAGATGTCCCTCGCCCAGTTCTGCGGCCACTGCATTAACAGCCCCATCCCGGTCCACCACTGCCACCCGCGCCCCTTCGGCTGCGAACGAGTGGGCGATCGCCTTGCCGATGCCATTTGCGCCGCCCATCACGACAGCGACCTGGCCGCTCAATCCTAAATCCATGGAAAACTCCTATAGCTGAAATTCAACCACACAGACACGAAGACACAAAGGAAGAAAGAAGAACCTGTTGCGGTTGCTGTTCTTTGTGCCTTTGTGTCTTCATGGTTCAAAACCTCAACAGCGGCGCAACCTCATTCATAAACAACTCCATCCCGGTGTCGTGGGGCGCATCCATAAACCAGAGCATAAAGTGATTGACGCCCGCGTCCACATACGCCTGCATCTGGGCTGTCACCTCATCGGGCGTACCTAGGATGTTGCCCTGTGTCAGGCCGTCGGGCAGGCTGTCGGTTGCCCCGGAAAGATAGGCGGCCAGTTCGGCGGAGGGTGGCGTGCCCGGTGTCAGGTCGGCCATAGCCTGCAATTGTTGGCGCAGGCTGGCCCGATCTGGCGCAACAAGAATTTGGGTCTCGTAGCTGCAGGTGAGTTCGCCAAAATCCCGCCCGATGGCAGCGCAGGCCGCGGCGAGAGCTGCCAACCGGATCTTCATTGCGGCCAGGCCGACCGGCACGCTGTTCCAGCCTTGGCCCAGACGGGCGCAAGCGGCGATTGTGTCGGGGTGGGCCTCGCCAAACCAGATGGGCGGATGGGGTTGTTGCACGGGTCGGGGGGTGCAGGTGGCCTTTTCCACACGGTAGAATTGACCCTCAAAGGAGACAGGTTCTTCCGATTTCCAGAGGGCAAGAGCCAGTTCCACCCCTTCCACAGTGCGGGCGATGCGCTCGACGGG
>JAHEML010000862.1 GCA_024643705.1 Caldilineaceae bacterium
CGGCTGGTTTGGCTTCAACCCCGGATCGTCGCTTTCCTTTATCGGCGGCGGGCAAACATTGGCCGTGGTTGCGGTTATCAACACGCTCATTGCTGGTGCGGTCGGCGGTATTACTGCCATGCTCTACGTTTGGGCGATCAGCCCCATCAAGAAGCCCGATCCGGCCCTGTCGGTCAATGGCGTGCTGGCCGGCCTGGTGGCGATTACTGCGCCCTGCGCTTTTGTGGACCCATGGGCCGCGGTTGTTATCGGCGGTGTGGCGGGCGTGCTGGTCTGCCTGGTGACGAGCTGGCTGGAGAAGGCGCGCATCGACGACCCGGTGGGTGCCGTTCCAGTGCATTTTGCCAACGGCGCATGGGGGCTGATTGCCGTGGGTCTCTTTGCCAATGGAAGTGACTTGACCGCGGGTTGGAATGGGATCGACAGCGCTGTGACCGGTCTTGTTTATGGGGGAAGCACCCAACTGGTGGCCCAGTTTGCCGAGATATTCTCGATTATCGTGGTGGTTGGTGGTCTCAGCTACATCTTCTTTCGAGTGTTGAATGCGCTCAAGCTCTTGCGCTCGGAAGCCCAGCACGAACTGATGGGGCTGGACATCCCCGAGATGGGATCCCGGGGCTATACCAATGACGATATGGTGATGCACGGTGGCCGGATTACCCAACGCCTTTCGGCAGGGCGCGCGGCTGGCGTGACCACCCTGCTGCCCTAAGCGGTCTACTTTCAATACCCGAACCTACACATACACTGGAAAGTCTGGTGACACATGTTCCAAAAGATTGAAGCAATCATTCGTGAAGAAAAGCTGGACGACGTGAAAGAAGCTCTGCGGGCCATCGGCATTGTGGGGCTGAACATCTTCGAGGTTCACGGCCACGGACGCCAGGGCGGTATTCCCCTGGCTTGGCGGGGCACAGCTTATGTCATGGATATGATTCCGAAGATTCAGGTCAATATCGTGCTCAGCCCCCACAATGTGGAAAAGACAGTGGAGACCATTTGTGAGGCTGCCAGCACAGGCGAACCAGGGGACGGGCTGATCTTTATCCACGACATTAAGGATGTGGTTCGAATCCGCACCCGTGAGCGGGGCAGCGAGGCGCTCAGCTATGCGGGTGACATTGACGAGATGAAGGCCAAGCAGAGCGCCCCGGCCAAGAAGCGCTAGCCTCATCCCATCTCCCTAACACAACCAAATCGTTTACACAGCCTGCTGCTCCGACTGGACAGCAGGCTGTTTTTTGGACAGAATCGGTGCAAGAATTTCGTTTTCCCTCTGTTTATGCTGATGATCCCTACATCGCCACGCAATGCAACCAGTTGTGATCACCAAATGCCCTCTGCTAAAATGCGGACAACCAAATGCGGTAATACGACGGACCCATCCACATGAATCAACCCACACATCCCCTGGAACTGCGCTTTCTTGGCGGGTTTTCTACCACCCAGGGCGGCGAATCCATCGACAACTTCCGCTCGGCCAAGACCCGCGCCCTACTCGTCTACCTGGCTGCGGAAGGCGGTCGCGCCCACCAACGGGAATCCCTCATCGATCTGCTCTGGTCGGAGCAGGAACCGGGAAAAGCCAACACCAACTTTCGCCAGTCCCTCAGCCGCCTGCAACGGGTGATCGATAACAAAGCGGCCAACCCGCCCTTTCTCACCGTCACCCGCCAGACCGTGGAATGGAATACCGGCAGCCACTTTCGCTTGGATGTGGCCGAACTTCAGCACGCTGTGGCCGACTTTGCTACCCAAACCCCGCCCGACGCCCAGTCCAGCCCAGACCGTCTGCGCGCCGCGGTGGACGGCTATGGAGGCGACTTTCTGGCCGGTTTCTTTGTGGACGACGCACCCCTTTTCGAAGGCTGGGCTGCCACCGTACGGGAAAATTTGTACCATACCCTCTTCCGGGCGCTCTCCCTGTTGGCAGCCCACGCCGACACCACCGGCGATTTTGCCCAGGCCGAAACCTATGCCCGCCGCCAGTTGGCTCTGATCCCCTGGGATGAAGCCGCTCACCGGCGGTTGATGCAAGCATTGGCAATGCAAGGCCAGCGCAACGAAGCACTGGCCCAATACGACCACTGTTTTACTTTGCTGCAAGAAGAACTAGGTGTCGAACCAGACGAAGAGACTGCCGCGCTCTACGAAAAGATAGCCACCGGTGTGGTTGTGGCTCCAGAGATGGAACAAGAGTTGCCCCAGCCCGTCACCTCCTTTGTGGGGCGGGTAGCCGAGATCGGCTACATGGTGGCGACCCTCTCCCGGCCCGATTGCCGCATCCTGAGCCTGACCGGCCCGGGCGGCGTGGGCA
>JAHEML010000863.1 GCA_024643705.1 Caldilineaceae bacterium
CGGCACTCTGGACACCCTCTCCGGTGGCTATCTCTACGATCGCAAGCTGGTGGAGTATCTGCGCGCCCAGGGCGACCAGGTGGAGATCATCTCTCTGCCCTGGCGATCCTATCCCCGCCACCTGCTGGACACCATCAACCCGGCCTGGCGGCGCAGATTGGCCGGGCTGGACGTGGACATTCTGCTCCAGGACGAACTCAACCACCCCTCTCTGGCATGGGCCAATGGCGGGTTGCCCCGTGGCCGCTTTCCCACCATCAGCATCGTCCACCACCTGCGGGCCAGCGAAGAACACCCGGCCTGGCTCCTGCCCTTCTATCGCTGGGTGGAGCGGCGCTACCTGGCGTCGGTGGATGGCTTTGTCTTCAACAGCCGTACAACCGAGAAAGCGGTTATCTCTCTGGGAAACCTGGCCCACACTCCCCCATCGATGGTCGCCTTCCCCGCTGGCAACCACCTGGCGGTGCCATCAGCCGAGGAAGTGCAACGGCTGATAGACGAGCGCGCCGCAGGGGGCGGCCCAACCGAGTTGCTCTTTGTGGGCAACCTGATCCCCCGCAAAGGCCTGCATCACCTGTTGGCGGCGGTAGCACGTCTGCCCCAGGGCGGGTGGCGACTGCATGTGGTGGGCCGGGCCGATGTGGATGGGGGCTACACCCAGGGTATTCGCCGCCAGATCGACCGGTTGGGGCTGGGTGATGGGGTGACGCTCCACGGACGAGTGAGTGACGCCACTCTGCACGATTTTCTGCGCCGCGCTCATCTGCTGGCTGTGCCATCCTACGAAGGCTTCGGGATCGTCTATCTGGAAGCCATGGCCTTTGGTCTGCCAGTGATCGCCTCCCGCGCGGGGGCGGCCCACGAAATTGTGCAGCCGGGCAGCAACGGCTTTTTGGTCGATCCGGCGGCAATCGACGATCTGGCCCAGATTCTCGCCGCTTGCGTGGATGACCGCGCCACACTGGCCAAGATGGGCCGCGCCGCCCGGCTGTGCTACCATGCCCATCCCACCTGGGCACAAACAGGGCAGCAGATCCGACAATTTCTACTGGAGCAAGCCAAATGACAACAGCACCCGAATTTTCCTTTCCCCGCTATTTGGCCGCCAAACAGAGCGTAGACGACCGCGCCCTCAACCGGCTGGTGTGGGATCGGCTGGCCCAGGCATTGGAGCAACCTCGCGCAACCCCACCTATCCAAGTTCTGGAGATCGGCGCGGGCATTGGCACCATGGCCGAGCGGGTGCTGGACTGGGGGCTGCTGACCAAGGGCGATTACACCACCATCGACAGCCAGGCGGAGAACGTGGCAGCGGCCCGTACCCGTTTGCACGGGGCCACAGGCGATCTGCGCTTGACCGTGGAAGAGGCCGACGTGTTCGAGTTTGCCCGCCGCCCCGCCGAGCAGGGGCGCTACGATCTGCTGATTGCCCACGCTGTGCTGGACCTGTTCCACATCCCCACAGCTTTGCCCCACCTGCTGCGCACGCTCAAACCGGGGGGACTCTGCTATTTCACCATCAATTTCGACGGAGCGACCATCTTCGAGCCGATCATCGACCCCGTGCTGGACAGGCAGATCGAGGCGCTCTACCATCGCTCCATGGACGAGCGCATCACCGACGGCCAACCCTCTGGCGACAGCCGCAGCGGACGCCATCTTTTTCACATGTTGCCCGCTGCGGGGGTGGAAATTCTGGCCGCGGGCAGTTCGGATTGGGTGGTCTATGCCCAACAGGGAGAATATCCAGCAGACGAGGCCTATTTCCTCCACGCCATTCTGCATTTTGTCGAGAGTACTCTCGCGGATCACCCGGAGCTGGACAGGGCCGCCTTCGCCGAATGGATGGCGCACCGTCGGCGGCAGATTGCCGAGGGGACACTGGTCTACATTGCCCACCAGATGGATTTTGTGGGGCAGCTTGGCGGAAAGGAAGCTGACCGGTGATTTCGCCTCCCGCACGCCAGCTATTGCAGCGACTGATTACCTTGATTCTGATCGTGCTTATGCTGGTTGGTTGGCTCTCCATACGCCCAGCTTCGCCAGAGCGCGTGTTGGGGCATCTGGCCGCGCTGCCCTGCACCCAGATAACCTCCTCGGCTCCCGAAACCTTGGTCCCAACCAGCGATTCCCTTTCGGATGAAACACCAGTAGCAGAAACCTGGAGCCAGACCCAGGGGGATCATAGCTTTGAGCCTGTGGCCCAGCCGACGGCCTTTTCGTTGGCCTGGCGCATAGGCATCAGCGTGCCCGAGGGCAGCCCCTTCCTCTTCGAGTGGACGCCACCGCGACCGGGCTGGTATCTCAATTGGTCT
>JAHEML010000113.1 GCA_024643705.1 Caldilineaceae bacterium
GCCATCTTTGGCCCATTGGCCGTCGCCATTTTTGGCAAAGCCGGCAGCCGTCATGTGTTGCTCAACCAGGTCATAGTCGGTCTTATTGCGGTCATACTTGTCCAGAATGTCCTGCGCGCCAAGGGCCATCCACCGGTCAGCCATGTAGGCCGAGTAGGGGACAACGATGGGGTAGTTGGCGTTCTCGTAGGAGAGAGTGGAGAGTTGGAAACGGTCCAGCCCATAGTTGATGGCGATACGCACATCCGCATTCGACCAGGGTTCCTTGTCCACATTGAAGACCAAGTTGTAACCACAGCCGTCGGGTGCGCCCCACACGGGGCCTTCGTCGTGCCAGGATCGCAGCTTGTCGTTGCGCGAGAGCGCAGCAGTGAAGGTTCCCGGCTGGAGAGCCATACCGCTATCCAGATCGTTGGCCAGATAGAGTTGCCCCATGGATTCATCGCTGTTGGCCCCGATTACGATGATCCGCTCGGGCGCGGGCAT
Organism: Caldilineaceae bacterium; assembly: GCA_024643705.1. Taxonomy (GTDB): domain Bacteria; phylum Chloroflexota; class Anaerolineae; order Caldilineales; family Caldilineaceae; genus JACQGT01. The sequence continues at coordinate 487 of JAHEML010000113.1, forward strand.
GTCCATAAAGCCGGTCTTCTCGCCCCACCACTCATCCCGACGATCAAAGACCATCTGCTGGGCGTCGGAACTGACCAGTGTATAGGCCCCTGTGCCGATGGGCCATCCGGCGGCCAGATCGAAGTTGGTGAATTCTTTGGGGTCTTTGTCAGCCCAAATGTGCTCCGGCAGGATCACCTGATGATTTTCGTGACCCAGGGCCAGGTTGCTCTGGAACCAACGGGGGCCGGGCTTGTTCAGGCTGATGAGCACGGTGAGTTCATCGATACATTCAACGCTCTTGAGCCATTCTTCGTAGATGTAGGCATAAGAAAATTCCGGCGCATTGGCACGCAGGAGTTCCAGTGTAAACTTCACATCATCGCAGTTAAAGGCTTCGCCATCCGACCATTCGACACCCTGGCGCAGATTGACGGTGACTTCTGTGTAGTCATCGTTGTACTCGAAGCTGGTGGCTTGCCAGGGAACCAACTCGCCTGTGTTCAGATTGGTGTACATCAGCGCTTCGTAGATTGTCTTACTACCCATCTGACGCTGATTTTGGTTCCCGGTCTGGTAGATGTGCCAGTTTTCCGGGTTGGACAGGGGACCATAGCCCCAGGGTGTGATAATCAGTGTTCGGTTGCGGGCTACTTCGCCCGGCGTTGCGCTTTCACTACTACTGGATTCAGCGCTGGTCGATTCGGCACTAGAAGCGCCGGTTGTTTCTGCGGCCTGGGGTGCTGGCTGACAGGCGGCCACAAAGATCATGAGGCCGACAAGCAGCAAGCCAAACAAAATGCGTGAACGCGCGAAATGCATTGTTCTTCCCTTTCTTGTGGAGTGACAGTGAGAGAATGCGGAATGACGTTTGCGTTACGGCAAATGTCGTACGGTAGAGGACCTAGCGTCCGTATTATATTGGGCTGGGTTTGCAATGTCAACTCGCTAAAAAATGGCCCTATTCTCAAGCCCGGTCGCGCCATTTGTAGGCACGGCGGCTATTTTCGCAGAAGACTTTTTGCGTCGCAGTGGGTGCTTTGGTTGCCACATAGCCCTGGGCCAACTGCAACACTTCCCCATAGCTACGCTCGCTGCGGTCGGAAACGGGCCAATCGCTGCCAAAGATCATCCGGTCTTCGCCAAAGGCATCCCAGAGAAGGTCCAGATAGGGGGCATAGTGGGCGACTTCGGTTGGCGCAGGGCGGATGGTGCAACGGATATCCATCATCCCCGACAACTTGCAGAAGACGTTGGGGTGGTCGGCGGCGCGGCGCATCAGATCAACAACCTGGCTTTCGGGTGAGTCTCCGTCCATTTTGATATTCGCGCTGTGGTTGATGATGATGCGTAGATCAGGAATCGCTGCCGCGACGGTGAGAGTATGCGGGCTGAGTCCCATATCCAGGGAGAGGTCCAGATCGGCCAGTTGGCGCAGGCCGTCCAATTCGTCCGGCTCCCACAGCCGCGCCCGGATACCCCGGAAGACGGAATGCCTGCTGAAGCGGCGGAGATTTTCGCCAAATTGGGGGTCGTGAACGTCCAGATTGCCCACCAGCCCCAGGATAAAGGGTTCATCGTCGGCTAGGTCCAGCACCCACTGGTTGTCTTCCACCCAGCCGCTGCATTCCACCACAATCACCCCATCCACGCCTACAGGCTGGGCTTGTACCATGCAGCGCTCCGGCAGGGTGGTACGGTAGATGACGCTATCTTTCGGGTCGGGCCAGGGCGTGCCACCAGGCCGGAAGGGGTCGTAAAGATGGATGTGGGTGTCAACAATCATGGGCTTGCTCCTGAGTTGTGGGGTTGAGGTTCAATTTTCCCGGCGAACCACGGCTTCGCCGAGGCGGGGCAGGCTTGCAATAGATCGGAGCAGTTCGATAGATACCGATATGGAAAGCGCAATGTCCATGAAAGTAGTCTCGCAGGTCAAATCGCCTGGTTGTGGGTACGTGATTCAGCACTTGCGCGCAGAGGTGGGCGAGTATCACCTCTACCTGTCGCGGTCCACCGGCCAGTGTCGCACCGGCGCATGCCCGGGTAGGTTGGGTAGGTTCAATCTTTGCCGTTTGGAAGGTTCGCATGGTTTGGGGTTCGCTCAACTGCGCCACGCCACGGCTTCTCCCCAAGGCTCGGCGGCAAAGGCATCCGGGCTTTCGCCCCACTGCCGCAATTCCTGGTTGATTGTCTGCAATTCAGTGGGTGTAGTCAACTTTAGTTTGATAATTGGCTCTGCGAATTCGGGGCTGAGGCTGTAGGTAGCAAGAAAGTTGGCAACGAATTGGGTCAGCTCTGGATCGGTTGTCCAACAATCGAAGGAGGCCGACGGTTGAATCTGTTCGAAGCCGGCAGCACGGATGGCTGCAAGCTGATGGCGGCCAAAATCTGGATCGCCACCACAGTGGCGCATGTAGTGCATAAACAGTTCAAAAAAGCGTTCTGTATGGGGGGTGGCGGGGGAAAAAAGGAAATTGCCCCAATCGCTATGGCGGGAGCCAAGCAGACCGCCAGGCTTCAACACACGCCGGATTTCGCCGAAGGCCTGAATCGGGTCCGGTAGATATTCGATGACCCCATGCACAAAAGCCGCGTCAAATGAACAATCCTCAAAAGGGAGCTGCTGTACGTCAGCTTGCTCGAAGCGAATGTTTGTTAGCCCCAGCGCTTGCGCATGGGTGCGCGCCAAGGCTAGCTGGGCAGGGTCGAGATCCACGCCAACAACTTCGGCGGGTTGCACCTGCTGCGCCCAGTCCGCGGTGATCGAGCCTGGGCCGCATCCAACATCGAGCAGTCGCATCCCAGCTTCTACATAGGGCAGGAAAAAAGCCCCATGGGTTGCGGCCCGGCGGCGGTACAGAAATCGCTTGGCTTCGTCGGTGTATTCAACCTGAAAGTTGGTTGGGTTGTCTTCTGTGGTCATCAGATCGCTCCTTTGATTACAAAAAACTGTCAGAAGGGAGATGTGCCTGGGCCGAAGCTTGACGCGATGCCGTTCGGCTGATGTGGGTACGCGTTCCGGTGTAGCGGGCGATGGCATCGCATCAACGTGTGGCAGGCCTGCTAATCGACAACCTCTACAGGGTTGAGCCGGGATACGAGATCACGTTTCATGCGAGCTGCCAGCAATGTATGCTCTTCGTCAATAATGTCTTGCCACATTTCGTTCGTGGGCCGATACGTCCAGCCCAGCTCGCGTTGAGCCTTTGCGCTGGAGAATTGATACGAGATGCGACTGGAGATAACGGTTTCGCCCGATATGAAAGCAGGCAGTCCAACCCAGCGTTGCAGCGGTTCCAGAGGTACAAACATCAACCAGGCCAACCAGGCAGGTATGTAAAACCTGACCTTAAACCCACCCGGTGTTGTGTTCCAAAGGTCGAACACTTGGCGTAGGCTCATCGAATCGCCTGCCAAGATGTATGTTTCGCCAATGCGTCCCTTCTCGGCTGCCAGTGCGATCCCTTCGCCGACATCATTCACATGGGCAGGAGAAATCATCATCTCTGGCGAGAAAGCATACGGAACCATCAGCCGATTCAAGTACATGCGTAGGAAATAGCCGAAATTGGAATGATCATTAGGCCCCAGTACATGAGCAGGACAAACGATTATTACCGGCAAGCCGCGGAGTTGGTATTGGAGGGCAAGTTCGTGGGCTTCGGCTTTGGTTTGGGCGTAGTAAAAGCGATAGGGCTTATGCGGCGGATAGGCTTCATCCCGCACATCCACGCCCGTATCGCCAAAATAGACGGTTGATGAGACGTAGACCGTGCGGGGAATATCGAGTTCCAATGCCAGGCTCAACACGTTGTCTGTGCCGGTGACGTTGATGGCGTACATCCGTTTTTGGGCGATCCTTGAGATGCCCACTTCGTACCAGGCTGCATTGTGTACAACAATGTCTGCGCCCGTCATGCCTGCACGCATCGATTCCCGATCAGTGACATCGCCTGCGATGCATTGCACACCCATTCTCATCAAGGCTTGGGCCTGGGCGCTATGGGGCCTGCGAACCAGGGCAACCACCTCCCACTTTCGGGCCAGTAGCGCTTTTGTCAGCGCTTGTCCAATAAACCCCGTGCCGCCCGTGAGAAATATTTTCATTAACCTACCCTCCTCACAAAGAAAGCCGAATGTCCGATATCTGGGTTTATACAGCGCGAACGGTTACGCTTGGCTGGCCACCTGCTGACTATCGGCCAACTGTGATTCTGTTGCAATCAACGTTCGCGTGTTGTTTGGGTGAAATGCGAGCTATCTTCGAGAGTATCTCGTGAACTGTCTGGTCAACCGTCCATTCACTCGAGTCTACGACGATCCAATCCTTTTTCGGCATACCAGCGAGAAAGTCCTAGATGCCGGAGGCATAGGCAATGTGCTCCATCGGCCCGCCGCGCTGCTTAATGCGTTCGATCACGACCGACGCGGTGGGGTACAACAAAACACGATGTACCTCACCGCGATATCCCTCCAACCCGCTTTCCCAATCTGAATTACCTTGCCATCCTGCCAAACCAGGGTCACTGCACCGGCAAGCGCGCCATCATCTACCATTGTGCGAATAGGGTCTGTCATGGTTACTTCCCATTTACGGCCCATATACGGCCATCGTGGTTGGTTGTCCGTCTTGTCTTCTCAAACGATCTTCATCAATCTGGACACGCATCAGATATCTTTTTCTTTGCGAAAGTAACCCACGAGCGCATTTGCATGGCCGTGACCAATTCCATGCTCACTCTTGAGCCACGCGACCATCTCCATGTGCTTCATATCCTGATGCTGATTCAGCAAATCAAACCAGTGGCTTACAGGGAAGCCATATTTCTTTTCAATGGATGGAAAATACGATGCTGGACCTTTTACCTTCTCTTCATCGACCATGGTTCATTCCTGGTTGGTCTTGTTGTGGATGGGTTGGCGAGGACAATTTCTATACTCAAATCAAGACGCAACGGTTTACGTTCACCCGCGTCGGCGTCGGGTGCAGCGCAAAGGTAGCCAGTGCATCAAAGACCTCTCCTTACACGAATCGCCTGCGGGTCAAGTTCGCAGAGCAGAGCGGCGCCCCACGCGCTGGCCTTGGGCAGGTTGGTCTCGATTCCTGCAATATCCGGTACGAACGCCAAATCTCGAAACTGGTCGTGAACATGTGCGGGGAGATCGCGATCGAGGTAGCGCATGCCGAAGTCCCAGCGCACAGGACAGTACCGAATGCGAAGGAGATCGGCGAGTGGCTTCAGTGTATAACCCCAGAAACAGGCGAGTGCCTCTACGTCTTGGCCGCGCAGAACCGCCTTGCGGACAAAACTCTGGCTTATGACAAACCATGTCCGGAGTTCCCGAAACCGCTGGTCTCGTTTGGCCGCCAGTGCGGCTTCGTCCAGCGGTCTTGGATGCAGCCAGTCGCCCTTATCGAACAACGGACGCGCCGGGCCATGGCGTTCGACCTGGAGCACATGAGCGTCGGTGGCAGCTCTAAAGAAGCTCAGATCGACCAAAAGAAACTCCCCGCCATCCCTCAACTTGTAGTATCGCCCAGGAGGAACGAGGTGGTTGGCCACAATGGGCGACACGGCTTCCAGGGAAGCTTCTGCCGCGGCATAAAGAAGATCAACTGAGGCTTCGACGTCGACCAGAACATTTACATCGATGTCAGAGTAGCCATCCACGGCTCCGAACGCTGCACCTCCTCCTTCCCATGCAGCAAGAACCGCCGGATCCGGTTCGAGAGCATGACAAATCGCAGTCGTGATTCGATCACGGAGAGGTTGGTTGATTTCCATGGATTGGTACCTTCACCAGGCTAAACTATCAGTATCCTGCAAGCGACAAAATAACAGTAGCACAAAGCGATCCTTTTTGGCAACAGGTTTGCGCCAAATCCAATTCGGGCAAATTTCCCAAACACCTCCACTGCCTTCCCTCGAAACAGTCTGTGCAAAACCTCCCCTCTTGCAGTAAAATAACCCCAATCATCCATCACCCCACCAGCGAGAACACTCCCATGAAAATCACAAAAATCACCCCCTTTCTCGTCGACAAATATCTTCTTGTGCGGGTCTACACCGACGCCGGTATCGTTGGCAACGGCGAGGCCGGCCTGTGGGCACACCACGGCCCCGTAGCCAGGGCCATCGAAGACCTGAGCCACTACTTCGTGGGCAAAGACCCCACCCGCATCGAGCATCACTACCAAACCGTCTCCCGTGACACCCACTTTATGGGCGCGGTCATCAGCGCCGCGCTCAGCGCCATCGACATCGCCCTTTGGGACATTCTGGGCAAATCGGTCGGGCTGCCCGTCCACCAACTGCTGGGCGGCAAGTGCCGAGACAAGGTCAAAGTCTTCGCCAATGTGCGGGGCAACTCCCCAGAGGAGATGGCCGACAGCGCCCGCCAGCAGGTCGAGGCGGGCTACCTCTCCCTGCGCACCCAGCCCTTCCTGCCCGGATGGGAGCAGCAGACCCCCACCCAGATCGTCACCTCTGCCCTGGAAGTCACCGCGGCCATCCGCGAAGCCGTGGGCTATGGCATCGACCTGGGGCTGGAAATCCACCGCAACCTGCGCCCGGAGGAGGCCATCACTCTCGCGACCGCGCTGGAACCCTTGCGCATTCTCTACTACGAAGACGCGCTGGCCCCAGAGAGTGTGGAAGCCCTCTCCTACATCGCCCGCAGCGTCAAACTGCCCATGGCCAGCGGCGAACGGTTCTACAACATCTTCCAGTTCAAAGATCTCATCGACCGGCAGATCGTCAGCCTTATCCGCCCGGATTTGTCTCTGGCGGGCGGCTACACCCAACTCAAGAAGATAGCAGGCATGGCTGAAGCTGCCTTTGTGGGCATCTTCCCCCACCTGATGGGAAGCCCACTCAATATCGCCGCCTTCGTCCAGTTCGATGCGGCCATTCCCAACTATGTGCTCATGGAATCCCACACCGACGCCGACCCCATGAACGAGCTTGTCACCCATCCGGTGGAGCGGCAGGGTGGCTACATTCTCGTCTCGGATCGCCCCGGCATCGGCCTGGACATCGACGAGTCGAAGCTGGCCAAGTACCCCTACAAGCCCAAGACCATCACCGGCTATTTTCAAGTCGATGGGTCGGTGGCGCACTGATAAGGCATGTGACCAGTGAGTGCTGATTGAGTGCCGAGTCTTCGAGGCGTATCGAAATCAAGCGAACGATCAGCACACAAATCCAAGTATACCCGCTTGGTTTCGATACGGCTGGATAAAGCCCCAGCCTACTCAACCGGCGCTGGACAAGAAAGAGAGACTCGCATGACCCCCATCCGCGGAATGCTGACAACCGACGAACTAGCCGAAAAGGTCCAAAACGGCGCAATCGAAACAGTGCTTGCCGTTTTCACCGACCACTATGGGCGTTTTATGGGCAAGCGCTTCGATGCCGAGTTCTTTGTGGCGGACGTGGCCGGCCACGGAACCCACGGCTGCGACTATCTGCTCACCGTGGACATGGAGATGGAGCCGGTGCCTGGCTACAGCTTCGCCAACTGGGAGCGGGGCTATGGCGACTTCCATCTGGTGCCCGATCTGGCAACCCTGCGGGTGGCCGCCTGGCTGGACAAGACCGCCCTGGTGATCTGCGATGTGGAGAACGAGCGTCAGCAGAAACTGGTGGCCCAGGCCCCCCGCACAATCCTGCGCAAACAGAGCGACCGGGCCGCAGCCCTGGGCTACACAGCCCTGGCCGCCACGGAGTTGGAGTATTACATCTACACCGATTCCTACCGGCAAGCCCACGAAAAGGGCTACCGAGACCTCACCGCCGCGGGCTGGTACATCGAGGATTATCACGCATTACAGGGCAGCCGGGAGGAATTTTTCAACGCGGTGGCCCGCCGCCATCTCAAAGCGTCGGGTATCCCGGTGGAAAATTCCAAAGGCGAGTGGGGACTGGGTCAGCACGAGCTTAACGTGCGCTATGCCGACGCCCTGACA
>JAHEML010000864.1 GCA_024643705.1 Caldilineaceae bacterium
GTCGCCATCGAGTTGAGCGGCGGTAGCTCCGGCGCGTTGATCGGCGTTATCTACAATACCCTGCTGCTCAACCCAGAATTTGGCAGCCTGGGGCCGCGCTTGAGTTCACGCGGGGAGCAGGAAATTTTCACGCCGGATTACCTCTCCGAGACGGCAACCCTGGTGGGCATCATCGCTTTGGGCTGGCGGGAGAACAGCGTCTATCGCCAGGGTGTGCCCGGCCTGGCCGCGGATGTGGACGCGCCCGTGCGCCGCCTGAGCGACGATGAATTGCGTGCATTCCATTTGGACGGGGCGGCGCGCCTCTCTCTGCGCTACGCCTCGGTGCTCATGGGAATGAACAATCCGCTTGTTCCCCAACTCCTGCTCACTCTCATCGACCGGCTGGTCACCCTCTTCCCGGAGCAGAGCCGCCAGTTGCAGGTGATGCGCAACAATGTGGCGTGGAAGTCGATTGTGCAGCCCGCGGGGTGAGAAGCTCCATTTTCAACGCAAAGTAATTCAGCGCAAAGTAACACTCCGAAACGTATGTACAAACACTTGGTTACGAATTCACAGCATAGACCATGACACATATTTCCGGCATCGGCACCGTCAAAGGGCCAGGGGAAACCCCCCACGAATTTACATTCATCGCGCCAGACCCGGAGCGACGGGTGAAGCACGGCGAATTTGTCTACTACGCTGCGTCCGTCGATGGGGTGGAGAAGGAGATTCTGGGTCGGGTGACGGGCCGGGAGCCTGTGCGCATCTTCCCCGATAGCTTTATGGCCGACCCCGCTGTGCCGCCGGATACGGTGGCCGCACTCCTTGGCTACGACAGCGACGCCCGCGAATTGTTCCAGATCACCGTCACTGTTCTGGGCTTCTACGATGCCATTCTCCACGATTTCGTCAACCCCCGTGTGCCACCTATCGGCGGCGCGCCCGTCTTCATTGCCGAAGACGCCATGCTCACGGATGTTCTTAGCCGGGGGCAGAAAGGCGAACGGGGCAGCGCCTACATCGGCGATCTGCTCAGCCGGGGGCCGGGTGCAGTGCCTGTGGCGCTGAATGTGCGGGGCTTCACCAGCACCCATCTGGCGATCATCGCCAGCACGGGCAGCGGCAAAAGCTACCTGGCTGGTGTGCTGCTGGAAGAGCTGATGATGCCCTACAACCGGGCGTCGGTGCTGATTATCGACCCCCACGGCGAATACGACACCTTGCAGGATGTGCAGAATTTGCCCGAATTTCGCGAGGGCAACTACAAGCCCAGCGTGCGCATCTTCCGCCCGGACGATCTGCGGGTGCGCATCAGCAGCCTCACTTTGGGCGATCTGCGCTACCTGCTGCCGAACCTCTCCGAGAAAATGCACTATCAATTGGGCCGGGCCTATGCTTTTGCCCAACGATCTTGGGGCGAGGACAAATATACCCTGGAGCAGCTCAAAATGGCTGTGCGCCAGACTGCCGAAGGCAAACGCAGCGACGAAGAGGAAATAGAGGACGATCCCACCACCGGCGCGCTGATTTGGCGCTTGGGCGCGTCTCTGGGCGGGGGCAAAATTTTCAACGATTTCCAAAACCTGGAATTGAACGAACTCTTCGAGCCGGGGCGCTGCACCATCGTTCAGCTCAACGAAGTGGATCAACGAGAGCAGCAGGTGATCGCAGCCACCCTGTTGCGCCGGGTCTACCAGGCCCGGGTGGACACGGAAAAGGGCAAGGCCAGCCGGGGCGACCGCAACTACGTCCCCTTCCCTGTCTTTTGCCTGATGGAAGAGGCCCACAACTACGCGCCGGCCAACGCCGATGCGGTGAGTTCGGAAGTGTTGAAGACGATTTTGAGCGAGGGGCGCAAGTTCGGGGTGAGCACCGGGTTGATCAGCCAGCGTCCCGGCAAACTGGACAGCGACGTACTCAGCCAGTGCATGACCCAATGCATCATGCGTATCACCAATCCCATCGACCAGAACCGCATCGCCGAATCGGTGGAGAGCGTGGGGCGGGATTTGTTGATGGAGCTACCTAGCTTGAGCAAAGGCCAGGTGATTGTCACCGGGGCCAGCGTCAACACCCCGGTGATGTTGAAAGTACGCACCCGGCTCAGTCGTCACGGCGGCCAGGACATCGACGCGCCCGACCTGTGGCGCAAATGGTTCGACGGCGAGGGCACGGCTGCAGCCCGGGACAGCGCACTCTTTACCGAAAAGGAACTCAACCGTGATGAAGATGGCAATCTCTGGGCGTAGCTATCCGCCCATCCGCCAAAAATAGAGCGCCATCCCCACCAGCACAACCCCGTAGATCATCCGCAGCACCCCGTGGACC
>JAHEML010000865.1 GCA_024643705.1 Caldilineaceae bacterium
GCCGAAACCCATGGCATATTTGGCCGCGGGCAGCCAAAGTCGGTGTGGATAGGTTTGAGCCAGGTTGTTTTCCAGTTGGGTCGCGTGGCTGGGAACGCATTCTTGAAAGAGCAAGATGTCCGGCTTTTGTTGCGCTACCAACGCCAGCGCGGGCGACAAGTCGGGGTTGCTCTTGAGGAGATTAAAACTGAGGAGGGAAAGCCGCTGTCTGGTTGTGGGCGATTGGTCACCCAGCGCTTGGGAAGCCAGGCGGCTCTCTCCATTTTGGGCTAATCCCGCCCGCTTCTTCCCAAGTGGCAGGCTCCACCCAAAGCGGCCCACCCAAACCACGACCGAAGCGATTCCCCAGACGAGTGAAGCCAGCCTGGAGCGTGGCCCGATCGCCCATACCCCCGCGGGGACGATGACCATTGAGAGCCACCACGCCCAGGCATTCACAAGCGCCAGCCAGCCGTTATGGTCTCCTAGCCGCCGCCAGGCCGCCAGCCAAACCAGGGATAAGATGAATGAGAAACCCGAAAAATGTCCGTTGCGCCGCATTCGAACCATTCTACTGCTTTGGGAACACCTCTACAAATCCACATCGGCAAATCCACATCGGCGAATCAGCAAATAGCAGTTATTGCTCACCCCATTGCCACGGCAAAGTGATAGCGACCAGAACCGACAACAACGATGACCGTCTCCCCGTCTTGGCGAATATCGCGAATCCCATCTGCCTGGGCCAATGGTTTCCCCTGCTCGGTGATGCCAGCAATTGACCGGGCGTGCAAGCGAACGATGGCCTCTGTGTTTGCCGGAATGGTCACAGTCAACTGAAAATCCTTCTCTCCACGAGCCCACTTGGACTCGATCCTGCCGACCATGGAATCGAGGGTGGCGCTGGCGTGGGTAAGCCCCCCGCCTGGTTGGGGTTGGATGAGAATGCGCCGATAACCGGGCTGGGTCGGGTCCAGTTCGATCCCAGCGACCACCTGGTATAACCAATCACCGATGGCTCCATAGGCATAGTGATTGAATGAATTCATACTGGCCGTTTGAAAAGTGCCATCCGGCTTGATGCCATCCCACCGCTCCCAAATCGTCGTAGCCCCTTGGAGTACAGGGTAGAGCCACGAGGGATACCTTTCCTGATTGAGTAGGCTGTATGCAACATCCGTGTGGCCGAAACGGCTAAGAACATGGCACAAATAGGGAGTCCCCACAAAGCCAGTGGTTACGTGATAGCCTCCTCGACGAATCTCATCGACCAGACGTTCCACGGCCAGCGGACGCAGTGGCTCTGGGAGCAGATCGAAGTGCAGCGCCAGTACATAGGCGGTCTGTGTGTTCGGCCCGACACGACCAGAGGGGGTCACAAATTCGTCATTGAAGGCCGCTTTCACCTGAGTGGCTAGACTGGCATAGAGTTCTGCTTCTTCTGTTTTGCCCAACACCTGGGCCACATCGGCCAGCAGTTGCGCGCTGTAGGCAAAAAAGGCGGTGGCGACCAACTCGGTGTTGGTTACCGGCGTGGGCCGTCGGGCATCTGTTCCACGATAGTCCAGCCAGTCGCCGAATTGCTGATCCTTGCGCCAGATATAGCCATCCCCCGCCCGTCCGCGCATATATTCCACCCAACCAAGCATGCTCGCGTACTGCTCCGCCAGCAGGCGGGTATCCCCAAAGCAGAGGTAGATCGTCCAGGGGCAGATCAACGCAGCGTCACTCCAGGCAGCGGCCCCGGCGCTGCTCAACCCTCCGGCGTTGATTTTTGCCAGAACATCCGGCACGACGAAGGAGATGCGTCCATCGGGCAGTTGATCCAGGCTGAGATCATGCAGCCATTTGGTGAAGAAAGCCGCAATGTTCATGTTAAAGCTGGCCGTGCGGATGAATACCTGGGCATCGCCTGTCCAGCCCAGGCGCTCGTCCCGTTGGGGGCAGTCGGTGGGCACATCGACGAAATTTCCCTTTTGCCCCCACATAATATTGGATTGCAACTGGTTGATCAATGGATTGGAGCATTCAAATGTGCCGGTTGTCGCCATGTCGGAATAGAGAACGATAGCGGCAAAATGTTCAGGTGTGGGTTTGCCGGGAAAGCCTTCCACGGCTACATAGTGGAAGCCCTGAAAGCTGAAGTGGGGTTCAAATATCTCATCGCAATCGGTCAACCCTTTTAGGGTGTATCGGGTGATCTGATCAGCCGTGCGCAGGTTTTCGGTGTAGAGGTTGCCGTGCTGATCCAATACCTCGGCGTGGCGCAAGGTGATGGTTGTACCCCTTGGGCCACGCACGCGTAGCTGCACCCAGCCCACCAGATTTTG
>JAHEML010000866.1 GCA_024643705.1 Caldilineaceae bacterium
ACAGCCCCAAATCATTGCTATGGGCGGCGGCGGCTTCTCCATGGAGCCGGACAAATCATTGCTGGATAGGTACGTTTGCCTGGCAACGGGCCAATCTCACCCGAAGATCTGCTACTTGGCCCAGGCCGGTGGCGAAAACTACCAGTTCATTACCCGCTTCTACCGAGCTTTTACCGATCTGGACGCGCGGCCCAATCACCTGTCGCTTTTCCAGCCACACACCGCGGATTTGGCTGGCTTTCTGTTGGAGCAGGATGCGATTTATGTGGGCGGAGGCAACACAAAATCCATGTTGGCCCTGTGGCGGGAATGGGGTGTGGACGCGATTCTGCGCCAGGCGTGGCAGCAAGGCATTGTGTTGGCGGGCATCAGCGCGGGGGCTATCTGCTGGTTCGCTCAGGGGTTGACCGATTCTATCCCCGGCGATTACACAGCCCTACCCTGTCTGGGATTTCTGCCCACGAGCTACTCGCCCCATTTCGACGGGGAAGTCGAGCGGCGGCCCACTTTTCAGCGGCTGGTGAGCAGCGGACAGATGGGATCAGGCTACGGGGTGGACGATTTCGCGGCCCTGCACTTTGTGGGTGAAACCCTGGAAAAAGTCGTGGCATCCCAGCCCAACGCCGGGGCATCCTGGTTTGAGGGCGACGGCAGGGGCGGCGTGAGCGAAACCCGGCTGGAGACCGTCTATTTGGGCTAAAATACCCTATTGCGTGTTGCGTAGCAGGCGGACAGTGAAGGGTTTTCAGCCCCTGTTTCTTGCACATGCAAAAATCGTGCCATTACCTACGCAGTACGCCATACGCAATCATTCGCAGAGGTGTTTATGAAAATTATTGTAACCGGTTCGATTGCCTACGATTACCTGATGAGCTTCCCTGGTAAGTTCACCGACCAGATTGTGCCGGACAAACTGGCCCGGATCAGCGTCAGCTTTCTGGTGGACGACATGGTGCGCCACCGGGGCGGCGTTGCACCCAACATCGCCTATTCCATGAAACTGCTGGGCAGCGATCCCATCATCCTGGGCACTGTGGGCCAGGACTTTGGCGACTACCGTGCCTGGCTAGAGGAGAACGGCATCCGCACAGACCAGATCGTGGTCATCCCGGAGAAATTCACGGCCAGTTTCTTTGTCAACACAGACACCGAGCAAAACCAGATCGCCAGCTTTTACACCGGCGCGATGGCCGATTCCAAAAATGTCTCCCTGGCGAGCCGGGGGCTGACCGACGCAGACGCGGTGATCATCAGCCCCAGCGACCCGGCAGCCATGCTCAACTATGCCACCGAGTGCCGTACCCTCGGCATCCCCTTTGCCTATGACCCCAGCCAGCAGACGGCTCGGCTCAGCGGCGAAGAGCTGCGCGGCAGCATCCCCGGCGCAACCTGGCTCATGGTCAACGACTACGAACTGGCCGTTATCCAGGAGAAAACCGGCTGGGATTTGGCCCGCATCCGCGCCGAAGTGGGGACGCTGATTGTCACCGAAGGCGAAAAGGGCAGTGTCATTTATCGGGGAGAAATAGAGACGCGTATTCCCGTTGCGCCGCCCGCATACATCGCCGAGCCGACCGGCGCAGGCGACGCTTACCGGGGTGGCTTCTTTGCTGCGCTGAGCGCGGGCCTGCCTGTAGATGTCTGTGGCCGGGTGGGCGCGCTGTGCAGCACCTATGTATTGGAGCAGATCGGCACGTCGAATCACCGCTTTACTGTGACCGATTTTGTGGCGCGGTACGAAACCGCATTCGGGCCGGAGCCGACATTAAAGAAGATGACAGGGTGACAATGAGAACCCACGTTACTCGCATCCGCAAAACATTGTTGATTGACCCTACCTGGTCGGCCTACGCCCTGGCCGACCTGCGGGAGGACCTCCTGCCCCTCTGCCGCTGGAGCGTGGCGGGCGATGGGTTGGCGCTGATCTTCACCGGGCTGGAGCCACCGATTTTGCTGACGGTGGGGTCGGCGGAGGATGTGGCCGCGGCCCTGGCCCAGGCGGAATTGCCGGATGAAGTCTACCTGAGCGTACGCCAGGAACACCTGCCCGCGGTGCAGGCCCACTTTGCCAAGAGCGAATACCGGGTGATGGTGCGCATGGCCCTGGGTGCAGAGGTCAATCTAATGCCCGTGGAGCAGCCACTGACCCGTCTTGTCCCGGCGGATGTGCCACGTGTCGAAGCGCTGATTGCCCAGGGCGGTCCCTTTGCGCCGGACGGGTTCGCGCCCTATCAGGTGGCGGATGGTTTCTTTTTCGGTGTGGAGGATGGCACAGGTGGGTTGGCGGCCATCGGCGGAACCCACA
>JAHEML010000867.1:0-946 GCA_024643705.1 Caldilineaceae bacterium
TGGCCCACAGCCCATACTTCTGATTGTCCCGGTCGGTCAGCGCTGTAGTGACATCGACCCATTCATCCGGCGTGGTAGCGGGGGTGATACCAGCTTCTTCGTAGCGGGTCTTGTTGTAGAGAATACCAAAGGCAACCGTCACCATATCCAGCCCATACAGATGGCCGTCTTTGCGTAGCGCATCGTGGGCCGAACTGAGATCGGTGATGTTGTTGCGGGTCAACACATCATCCAGTGGGGCCAGGAGATCAGCACGGATCAGGCGGGGGGCCAGTTCCGGCGTCGCCATGATGATGTCGCCGTCCAACTCGCCGGACTGAGCGCCCACAATCGTCTTGGTGGTGTAGGCGTCGAAGGGGATATTCTCGGTGGTGACTTCAATGTCGCTCTGGGATTTGTTGAACTCATCCACAAAGGCCAGCCACGTCTTGCCACGGTTGCCCTCCTCGAACCACCAGGAAAGATAGCGTACCGTCTGCTTGGCGCCCGTGTTGACTGCTGGGGCAGCGGGGGCAGCAGCTTCGCCGGCAGCCGGTGCTACGGGTGCGGCTGGCGCTGCACAGGCGGCCAATGCAGCCAACCCCACTGCCGCGCCGGACATGCGCAAAAACGCACGACGGCTCAACCCCTGCTTGCGGGGTGAAGATTGCGAATTTTCGTTTGACATACTCAGTTCCTCCTAGTGACAATTTTGCTGTGTGGGGACGGCTTGCAGGTGAACCATTGGGCAAACACGACTTCTACCGAGGGGCTGATAAGGATGCAACACTGGCGCGCATCCGTGCAAAGAGGCAGACAACCAGGCAAAATTTCTTATTACGGCTGACAGATGAATGGCACCGATTAGACGAAAATTTCGAACCCGGGGCATTATTGTATACTGTATACTGAAATATCCTAAGTGTCAATAACCAATTTTGCGTCCAAATGGGGTAGTTCAAAAATT
>JAHEML010000867.1:956-2305 GCA_024643705.1 Caldilineaceae bacterium
CTGCTTGTTGAAATGCTTTCCGTCTCTCTGCCCGGCTCGTCGGTCGCATCATTTTTCCTTTGCTCTATTTGCTCTTCCTTCCTTACAGTATAACTCACCGACGATTGTGAACTATACCCAGTTCAAAATTGCATATTGACAGCAGTAGAAGTTCAGTATACAGTATACAATATTCTTGTAGCTTTCAAAAGTGCAATTTTCTCTGCCGGACGCTGACCGGGAAGTGATATTACGCAGATGCGAATTGTGACCTTTGCTTGGGTTTTGCTATAACGGTGAAGCAGATCGCCCGATTGTGTTTCCATTGCCGTGAGTGCCCAAGGACATACCGATGACCGACCTGAAGTTGAAGCCCGTATCCCAACGAACATTGAGCGACGAGTCGACCGACCGTCTGCGCGCCGCCATCCGCAATGGCATGCTCCGGCCTGGCATGCGCTTGGTGGAGCAAGACCTGGCGCAGATGTTGGAAGTGAGCCGCATCCCCGTGCGCGAGGCAATCCAACGGCTGGTGGAGGAGGGGCTGGTTAACAAAGTGCCGCACCGGGGCGCGTTTGTCTATCTGCCCACTCTGAAAGAAATCGAGGAAATATCCTCGCTGCGGGTGGTGTTGGAACGTTTTATTGTAGAACGGGCAATCGCCCGCTGGCAGCCAGACCACGAATCAGCCCTGCGCAAGATTGTGGACCAGATGCGCTCAGCTGCCGGGCAGCGGGATTTTCAGCAGATTTACGAGTTGGATTACAACTTCCACTACACCCTGTGGGAAGTTGCCGAACACAGCATCATGCTGGAAGTCGTTTCCAGCCTGCGCTCCCGCATCAGCCGCTTTCTCTACGAGGCCAACAGCGCCCTGCCCTCTACCCAACTGACAACCCACGTCGATTCTCACAACGATTTGATTGAAATCATCAAGACTGGCGATGTAGCTACTGCCCAGGACGAGATGGAAGGTCATGTGCTGGGGGCCAAAGACCGTATTGTCACCTATTGCCAGCTAATGCCCGACGAGGATGCCTAGCCCACTTTCACACCCCGCACCCGGGAGGACCCCACCCTATGAAACCGACTGTTGTCATTGCCTATCCCCCCTTCGGCGATCTTCAGATCGAGCAGGAAATCTTGCGGGGGTTGGGCGGCACAATCCTACACTTTCCCGGCACAGACAGCCCAGAAGCCCAGGCTGCCATGCAAAGCGCCGATGCTGTGATGGTCACAGTTCAGCCCGTGCGGACCGACCTGATCGAAAAACTGGATCGCTGTAAAATCATCTGCCGGGTGGGTACAGGGCTGGACTCCATCGACCTGGGCGCTGCCGCCCGCCGGGGAATTTGGGTCACATATGTGCC
>JAHEML010000868.1:0-657 GCA_024643705.1 Caldilineaceae bacterium
GGCAGGGCGCTCTTGCTGCTCTGTCGGCCAGAAGACCGGGCGATCCGTCGTCAGGTAGATTTTGTGGATGCCAACGCCAAGCGCAGCTACATCCACCGAATGATCAACGACGATATGCTCCCAAGCCGGAACAGTTGTCCCGCTGGCGGTGGAACATTCAAAACGGTCAGCCCAGTCGCCATCCCGGTTGCTGTCCAACCAGACGTTGACATAGCCAAGCGCCTTCTCCTGATTTCCCAGAGCAGTCAGGGCAGCCAATGCCCCGGCGTCTATGCTGACCAGAACCGGGAAACGGGTCCGTTGGCAATGCTCCAACTTCAGTTCGTCCCGCACAAGACCATCATCACGCCCATCCAGGTTCGGTCGGTCGAGCTTGGGCAGGATATTGTTGGTCGGGTCCATATCCACACCCAAATCTGCTTCCCGCTCTTCGGTTACCCCTGGCCCCAGATGAAACGGACGGGTGACCAGATGCTTGGGGCCGCGTTCCGGCGCAGCCACATTGAATACAGTGGGATAATTGGCCGGGACACCAGGGTAGGCCGTCATGCCCACCCCAGCATTGTTGGTGCTGTCGGGCGCATCGCCCAGATCGGCGCAGAGCAGATAGATGAGCGCGCGGTTGCTCTCGCCGCGCAGCAATGGTTCGCCACCGTG
>JAHEML010000868.1:667-2303 GCA_024643705.1 Caldilineaceae bacterium
GCAGACCAGCCGCTCGGTGGGCTTGATGTGAATGCGAATGCGCGCGGGCGGCGAATCTGGTCCAACCCGCAGCCGCCAGAAGACAACTTTGCCATCATCCCGAATAGTCGCCTCGCCCCGACCGACTTCGACCTGGGTGGCAACGACACCGGCGGGCATGGAATCGGAGATCACTACTTCACCGGTGATCGTGGTGGTGCTTTGCAGGCTTAGCTCGTAGGCAACAGCCTGCCCCGGCACAATAGATGCCTCGGTCTCCTGCTCTGCTGGGGTATCGATCACGGCCCCGGCAGGTGTCAGACGCACAATCCGCTTGTGTAGCTGAAGATCGGGCAATTGGGGCCGTTCGCAGTCGGCCTTGAGTTCGGCAGAGGCCTTGTCAATCAGGGTGCCATCCCGGGTGAGCAGGCGCGCCACATTGACAATCACCGGGCGCTCGGCAGGGGGACAGCGGCGGACGCGTACCACAAATTGAACACGCAATTTTGTATCGGGGGCCATATGCCCAGCCCAGCTAACCGCACCACTGGGCGGTACACTGCCGTCGAATGTAGCAACCAGAGGCGTGGCATTGCCAGCCAACAAAGTGACAAAAGGCCCGCTCACCAGAGCTACTTCGGCGGGAAGAATGTCACTCATCACCACTGTAGCTGGTGCGCTGCCACCCACATGGCCGATGTCGATGGTGTATGTCACCAAATCGCCCACCGTCACTGTGCTGTCGTCGTCGCTGTGGCTCTTGCTGATCACCAGATCGCCTGGCTCGCCCTGTTCAACCTCGGGCTGGTAGAAATAATCCTCTGTCTCGCCCAAGCGATAGTGGTTGGGGAAATCGGGGCCGCGGCCATCGTGGGCGAAGGGAGCAAGCGCCGTCACAGGCTCTTCGCTGAGGGTAAAGCGCACCCACGCCGGGGCATCGGGTTTACTATTCAACACCTTTAGGGTGGGCACGGCAATGTCGACAAACCCAGCGATGGCCGTGGTGTCAACCACAAAATTCTCGACGATCCACTCCTGGGCATGGGTTGGGTTGGCGACATCACCGGTGTTGCTCTGGCAGATTTTACGCTGGCCCCAGTCGCCGCTGCGGTCACCGTCGAAATAGACATTCAGAAACATTTTGCCGCCAGTTGTGGCCGGGTTGCGCGAGACGCGCACAATCAGCGTTGTCTCTTCGCAATCGACAAAACGCACCCGTTTCCCATTGCGCCACCCGTCATCGTATTCATCCCGGTTGGATGCAGCGGGGTCGGTTCCATTGTCCAGGATATTGGTGGTCGGGTCGGCATCCGGCAGCAAATCCGCATCCTTCTCCGAGCTGACCCGATCACCCAGCCAGACGGCATAGGGATTGGCGTGCATGGGTCCGCTGGGCGCGCCCGCGGGGGTTCCTTCCCACACGCTGGGGAAACGGCCATCGGTTGGCACGGCAGGATAGGCCACATTCGCCAAACCATGATGGTTGCTGCTGTCGGGGGCATCACCAAAGTCGGGTTTGGCCTGGTCAGGTTGACCGGGCAAACGCAGATAATCTTCGGTTTCGCCCAATTCGAAGCCTTTGTCCGGGCCTCGCCCATCGGCTGGCAGAGCGACGTTGGGCTGCTGCACATTCGCTGGCGGACGCACGGCTGGCTTG
>JAHEML010000869.1 GCA_024643705.1 Caldilineaceae bacterium
CGGCCTCTTTGGTCGATCAGGTAGCGGAAAAAGCACCCTCCTCAACCTGATCTCCGGCATCGACAAGCCCAGCCAGGGCCAGGTTTTTGTGCGCGAAGATGGCGTCTCGGTGGAATTGACCGGACTCTCCGAACACAATCGCACTCTCTTCCGGCGGCGCAACATCGGCATTGTTTTCCAATTCTTCAACCTGATCCCCACCCTCACCGTTTTGGAAAATGTGGCATTGCCCATCGAGCTGGCAGGGGAAGAGCGCAAGGGCCATCGCCGGGCAGAAGCCTTGTTGGAGCGGGTGGGCTTGAGCGACCGGCTGGATACCTACCCCGACCGGCTCAGTGGCGGGGAACAGCAGCGTGTGGCGATTGCCCGGGCACTGGTCCACGATCCGGTGCTGCTACTGGCCGACGAACCCACGGGGAATCTGGACGAGGGAACAGGGGACGCTGTGTTGGGGCTATTGCTGGAGTTGACACGGGGTGCGGGCAAGACGTTGATCATGGCGACCCACGACCCCCAGATCGCCCAGCACGCGGATCAGGTGCTCTATTTGGAACATGGCAAATTGATCTCCCATTCACAAGCCAAAGGGTAGTCGAGTATTGGTGGCTTGTCTTGGCTATTTCCGCGGCAGTACCCGCGCCCGTATCTGTTCTGCTTCGGGCAGGCCCAGAAGCGTGAGGGTTACAGCATAGACGGCTAGCCCACCCCCCCCGGCCCCAGCCAGCCGGAACAGATCATCCCATGGACTACTTCCAGAAAACAGCCCCGACACAACCCAGATTGTCCCGGCCATCAGCCCGGCGGCCGCGGCAACTGTGAGCAACGCCCGCCCTATCCCCTTATCCAGCCGCCCCACCACCCAGACCAATAGCCCGATCATCACCAGCGCGTGGCCCGCCTGTTTGGCTGTGTCTGCCCACACCAGCCCCAGATAGCCCAGCCTGGGCAGCAGGGCAAAGGCCGCAACCGCGTAGATGCCCACACTCAGCACCCCAACCAGGGAGGGCAGCAGGGTATTGTTGCGGGCATAGAAGGCATAGTTGAGCGGGAAATCCACCGCGGCAAAGAGCGCTCCCACCAGATAGACCCGCAGGGCAGCAGCCACTTGCACCGTATCTGCCGGGGTAAAGGCCCCCCGCTGAAAGAGCAGGCGAATGGTCGGCTCGCCCAACAACCACAGCCCCACCAGCGCGGGCGCAATCAGCAACACCACCATGCGCAGCCCCCGGCTGAGGGTCTGCCGATAGGCGGCTTCATCTTTCGCCGCAAAGTGGCGGCTGAGCCGGGGCAGCGCGGCCAACGAGATGGCGACGCTGATCAGCCCCAAGGGTAACTGCTGCAAGGTGGTGGCGCTGCGCATCCAGGCGATGGACTGTTCGCCGGTTCCGCTGGCAAGCCGCCTGTCCAACCCTACCTGAAATTGAGCCACAACCAGCCCCGCGGCAATCGGCAAATAGAGGCGCAGAATGCGTCCCAACGCGGGGTGGCTCCACTGTATAGAAAAGCTCAACCCAGCCCGGCGCACATCCCATGCCATCAGCCCAAACTGAACCACACTGCCCACCAACACCCCCACCACCAGACTGGTGATGCCCAGGCGCGGGGCCAGCAGGGGCGCGGCCAGCACAATCGCCAAATTGTAGACAGCCGTGGCGATGGCCGGAAAGGTGAAGCGGTGTAGGCTGTAGAGAATGGCGGTGAGCAGCCCGGCCATGCTGAAAAACCAGACAGCCGGGGAGATAAGGCGGATCATCTGGACGGTGAGAGGCAGAAGGGTCGGGTCTAGCTGGTCGAAGCCACCGGCCAGCAGCCAGGCCACCTGAGGCGCAGTGAGTTGCAGCAGCAGCACAACCCCAGCCAGGGTTGCCGCCAACATGCTGACCAGCGCGCCCACCAGCCGCACCAGTTCGGCCCGACGTTCCGGGCGGGCGTAGTCGCTAAGCACAGGCACAAGCGCCGCGCTCAACATGCCGCCGATGAGGAAATCGTAGAGCATGGTGGGCACAAAGCTGGCGATGGTGAATGCGCTGACCAGCCCGCTGGGACCAAAAATGGCGTTGATCACCATCTCGCGCAGCAGCCCCAGCACCCGGCTGACAATGTTGCCGATCGAGAGTAGTGTGGCGCTGCGGGCCAGACCGCCGTCCGGGGCCAGACTGCCCTCTGGGGTGGGTTTGAGATCGGATGTTGGTTCGGTGGGGATGTTGTCGGCCATGGGGGGATTGTAGCACAGGCCGTGGCATTGGATTGAAACAGTGCGGCATCGATCTGTATGAAAATCGAAACACAGATGACACTGATGC
>JAHEML010000870.1 GCA_024643705.1 Caldilineaceae bacterium
GCGCGCCCTCATCGCCCGGGATGTGGATGGGCTGATGATGGCGGGTCGTTGCATCAGCGGCGATTTTATCGCCCATTCCAGCTATCGGGTGTCGGGCAACGCTGTGGCAATGGGCCAGGCGGCTGGCATCACAGCAGCGTTGGCCGCGCTCACAGATCGGCTTCCCCAGGAAGTGCCCTGGGCGGAAGTAAGCGCCGGGCTAGCAGCCATCAACCAGCAAACGCTGCTTGTACCGGAGGGTTTGTAGAAATCATTCGCAGGAGAAAACTATGCAAAGTCAAGCAGAAGATGTAACCACCTATCTGATCGAAGTTCCCCCGACCCGGCTGGAGGCATTGCAGAAGCTGCGCGAGTTGTGCCTGAAAACCCTGGACGGGTACACCGAAAGTATGGCATACGGGATGCCCAGCTACAGCAAAAACGGAACTGTGGAAGTCGCCTTTGCCAGCCAGAAGAGCTATATCTCGCTCTATATCCTGAAACAGGAAGTGATGGATCACCACCGACCCGCGCTGGCAGGGCTTAACCTGGGCAAGGGCTGCATCCGCTATTCCAGCCCGCAGAAGATCGACTTTGCCGTGGTCACACAGCTACTGGCAGACACAATGGCATCCGACGCCGAGATATGCTAGGGGTTTCCCATGGCTGATACCCCTCGTTCCCCCGCTCTGTTTGCACTCCTGATTGGCATCGACCACTACTGCGAATATCCCCTGGCAAATGGTCTCTACTACCCCAAGCTAGGTGGCTGTGTGCGCGACAGCCAAAAAGTACGCACCTACCTGCTCAACCGTCTTGGGCTGGAACCATCCCACCTTGTCCAATTGATCGCATCGAACGGCGGCGAAGCCCCCTCGGAAGCGCCCGAACATTGGCCCACCTACGCCAACATAGTCAGCGCCTTCAACGAGCTGACAGAGAAAGTCCGTGCCGGCGATCAACTCTTCATCCACTACTCGGGCCACGGTGGGCGCACAACCACCATGTTCCCCGACCTCAAAGGAACAACAGGCTTCGACGAAGCTCTGGTTCCCTTGGACATTGGCAAACCCGGCGATCCAGGCGCGCGCTACCTGCGGGATGTGGAGCTGCACAGCCTGCTGCAAGACCTGGTGGAGAAAGAGGTGCGGCTGACTGTGGTACTCGACTGCTGCCATTCGGGTGGAGCCACCCGCAGCATCGGCGGGGCGCGCAAACGGGGCATCGGCCAAGCCGACGCGGCCCCCTTGCCACCAAACAGCGCAGTCGGCGACCTCTCGACACTCATCCAGCGCTGGCAGACCACAGGCGCACCGCGCACCCGCAGCCTGGGCAACCAGAGTAGTTGGCTCTTTGAACCACGCGGATACACCCTGCTGGCCGCCTGCCGCGCCAGCGAATCTGCCATGGAATTTCCCTTCGACGGCGGAAAGCCCAACGGGGCGTTGACCTATTGGATGCTGGACACCCTGCACCAGGCCGGGCCGAACACCACTTGGCAACGAGTGGCCGAACGCGTGGCCGCCAAAGTCCATAGCCAATTTTCCGAACAGACCCCCATGGTGCAAGGCGAAGGCGACTATCGAGTCTTTGGCGCGGATCGGTTGCAAAGCCACTTGGGTGTACCCGTGCTGCAAGTAAACCCGGCCCAGAACCAGGTGAGAATCGGAGCAGGAGAGGCCCACGGTGTAGCCACTGGCACGCGTTTCCAGATTGTGCCCGGCATTGGCATCGATGCTGATGCCGCAGGCACACCCCTGGCACTGGTCGAAGTCATCCGTGTGGGCGGGACCGATGCCTGGGCTTCCATGGTCGATGGTTCAGGAAATAGCCCGCAGGCAGCGGAGATCGAAGTCGGTTCCCAGGCCATCATGCTCAACACTTCGGCTGTGCGCATCCAGCGCACGGCCCATGTCGCCATCGATGATGCTGATCTGCGCCGGCAGATGGAAGCATCTATCCAGGCAGATGGCCGCGGCTTTGTTGCCCTGGCCGATCCCGACCAAGGAGCCGATTTTCTGATCGACCGGCACCAGGATCGGGCCGATGAATGGGTGGTGCAAGAGACCAGCGGCAGCCCCATCCCCAATCTGCGACCAGCTATCCAAACCATAGACCCCCACGCTGCCGCCAAATTGACCAACCGGCTTGTACATCTGGCCCAGTTTCGCAACGTCCAAAGCCTGGA
Source organism: Caldilineaceae bacterium (assembly GCA_024643705.1). Lineage (GTDB taxonomy): Bacteria > Chloroflexota > Anaerolineae > Caldilineales > Caldilineaceae > JACQGT01. Next base: position 2,168 of record JAHEML010000870.1, read on the forward strand.
CATGCCCGATGCCCGGATGGCTGACAAACTCAAAGTCACGCTGGATGCCCCACCCACCACCCAGCCCGGCGACACCGTCCGGCTTACCATCACCAATAGCCAGACAGTCAATCCAACCGACCCCAACGACCCGGA
>JAHEML010000871.1 GCA_024643705.1 Caldilineaceae bacterium
GGCGTACCCTTGGACGAACTGCTGGAGAGCCATCTGGAAGCCGCGGAAAAGCTGGCAGTCACCGCCCGTTCCTGCGCGGTGATCCAGTCGGAAATGGCTGACCGGTGGGAGGCCGCGCTGGCAAAGGCGGATCGGGCCGCCATTGTGGAGGCGCGCAACGCCATGTCCGATGCGATCCACAGCTTGCACAAGAGCTTGTACGCGCTGGACAGCGCCTGGAATGCCCTGGCCCCCCTGGGTGATGATTGACGAGTGCGTTGTCATGTCAATTCTCATTCTCTGGGCTATAAGCAGCAACGAAAACTGCCCGTAAATGAAAATTGGTCAAGTAGATGGTGAAATGTCTAAGCGAAGAAACAGAGACGCAAAGAATTACCTGCTTTTCCTTTGCGTCTCTGCCTCTTTGCGTCTCTGCGTTAAAGCTTTTCCACCCCAGTTCTACTTCACAATCAACTCCCGCTGGGGTTCGCCCAAAAATTCCGCGCCCGCCTCCGTGACCAGCACATTCTCTTCGATGCCCATATACCCATAGCCTTCGACAAAAAGGCCCGGCTCCACCGCGTAGACCTGCCCAGCCTCCAAAGGCATCTTGGGCGTCTCGCCGTAGCGCTCCCACAGGGGGGCCAGCACACCGCCGCCATCGTGAGCGCTGCGCCCCACCTGATGACCCGTGGCATAGCGAAACTCCGGGTAGCCTGCATCGGTGATGACCTTGCGCGCCACCGCGTCCACCTGGTATCCCAGCACCCCAGGCCGCATAAAATCCACCGCAGCCTGGATCGCCCGCGTGACAGTAGCAAAAGCCCGTTGCACCGCTTCGGGTGGTTGGCGTTCCCCTTCGGCCAAAAAATACATTACCCGCTGAATATCAGAGCAGTATTCGTCCTGGCGCAAGCCGAAATCGAAATGGAGAAGCTGGCCCGTTTCCACCCGTACATCGCCTGGCCCCAAATGGCCGATGGGCGTGTCTGGCCCGGCATTCACCGCGGGGCAGCTTTCTCGTTCCCACGAAGTCTCCAATGCCAGCGCATCCATCTGCGCGTGCATGTATGCCCCGATCTGCCGCTCGCTCATCCCCGGATCAGCGAATTCGTAGGTGCGGTTGTAGAGTTCGGCGGTGGTGCGGATGGCCTGGCGGATGCGTTCGACTTCCACGCTCGTCTTGCGTCCCCGCAGGGCGGAAATAATCGGCTCGGCGGAAATGACCCGTTCGGCGAAAGGTGTGCCAGCGAAATAGGCCAACAATTGCAGAAACAACCCGTGGCCCAGACCGTCGGCGTGGGCATCGTTGACCGAGAAGTTAAGGGCGATCTGCTGCGGGTCGAGACGCCGCAGAACGTCCAGCAGAGGTCCGCTCACCCCTTCGTCATAGCCGATCACGTCGTCATATGCGCCGCAATTGCGCGCGTTGTCCGAGTCGTAGCGGCCCAGAATGGCGATGCGTTCCCCCGTGCGGAAGAGCAGAAAAGCACTCTGCCAGGTGACATGATGGCCGTAGATCAGGGGCAGTACCGGGTCGATGCCCGCCGCGGATTCCCGGGCAAAGGTGAGCCAGCAGTCGATATTCAGTTCGTTGAGGATGGAGATGGCCTGGGCCGTTTTTTCTTGGATAAGTGTGGGCATGGTGGTATTGGCTTTGTGAAATAAGAGATGGGAGATAAAGATATTGGGACCGTGTGCGGCCCCGTTTGGCAATCGGTCGTCAGTCGCCGTTCGTCGTTCGTCTGCCGTCTGCTGTTTGTCGTCAGCAGTCCGCCGTCACAGCACAGCCAGCGCCAGCCCAATCCAACCGGCGATCAGCGCCAGCCCGCCCAGGGGTGTAATCGGCCCCAGCCAGCGCGGTCCGCCCAGTGCCAGCCAATAAAGACTGCCTGAAAAGAGGCTGATCCCGGCCACAAAGAGCCAACCGGCCAGGGCCGCGTTTCCGGCTGGTGGAAAGTTAAACTGCACCAGCCCCACGGCCAGCAGTGCCAGCGCGTGGTAGAAATGGTAGCGCACACCTGTTTCAAAAGTGACGAGCCGCTCGGGGGAAAGTCGTGCCTTGAGCGCGTGTGCGCCAAACGCGCCCAGGGCCACGGCCAGTCCGCCGAGCAGCGCGCCCAGAAAAAGGAAGGGGTGGGTCATTTATCAAGCTCCTTCAAATGAATAGCATGTTCAGGGCAAGCACAGACAAAATGCTTCAGCCCATGGGCAACGGTGCTTTTAGACCTTCTACCAAAAGCTGCAACCGACTCTCGCTGCGTGTCCGTAGGTCTGAACGTTGGTACATATCCAAACGTGCTGGGATTCGAC
>JAHEML010000872.1 GCA_024643705.1 Caldilineaceae bacterium
GGCGCGCACCCTCGTCGTCCGCGTGGTATTCGAGGATGAGGAAGTTGTGGGTGCTGGCGGCAAAATGGACATTCACCGCGGTTGCCACAGGGCCACAGGGGTTGTGGGGCGCAACGCTGACATAATGGGCGTCGGCCATGGCGGCCACCTTCTTCATTTCCCACAGGCCGCCCATCAGGCAGATGTCCGGCTGGATGATGTTCACCGCCTGGCGGGCCAGAAGCTCGCGGAATTCGTGGCGGGTGTAGAGCATTTCACCCGTGGCCAGGGGTACATCCACCTGCTGGCTCAGCTTTTGCATGGCGTCGTAGTTTTCCGGGCGCAGGGGCTCCTCCACAAAAAATGGGCGGAAGGGAGCCACCACCCGGCACAATTCCTGAGCTTGCGAAACTTCGAAAAGCCGGGCATGGGGGTCGAGACCAATGTCGATGTCGTCGCCCACCGCATCCCGCACCGCGCCCACCCGTTTCTCTACCTCGCGCATGGCTTTGCCCCAAGGCATGGCCTGCCAGCCGCTGGGCAACGGCCCCATTTTGATGGCCGTGTAGCCATATTTTTCGATCAGCGCCAGGGCATTGTCCGCCAGTTCCTCCGGCGAGTTGCCCCTGGGAGCCTGATAGACGCGAATCTTCTCGCGACATTTGCCCCCCACCAGCCGGTAGACGGGCAACCCCGCTGCTTTGCCTGCAATATCCCACAGGGCATGCTCGATGCCGCTGATGGCCGCGTTGAGCACCATGCCGCCGGGGAAGCGGGAACCAGCGTACATCAACTGCCACAACCCTTCGATGTCCCTGGGGTCCCGGCCAATCAGCCAGCCTTCAAAGTCTCGGATACACTCCACCGTCGCTTTGTCCGGGCCGCAGGAATAGGCCTCGCCCACGCCATAAATACCTTCATCGGTGTGTACCCGCACATAGGGGATGTTGCGGTGACCCATATTCACCAAAAACGTTTCGATAGATGTGATCTTCACGGAGCAGATCCTTTCGGTGGGGAGTTTGATTGGAAATGTGTCAAAGTGTCAAAGTGTCACCTTGTCATCCTGTCATCTTCGCCAGCGGCCAATGTCCTTGCGGATCGCCTTCCAGCGCGCTGTGGCCCTTCGTGCCGCTAGCGCGCTGAACTGGCCTGCGGCGTAGCGGCTCTCACTCACCGCTTGCGAAAGGCCCGCCACATTACTGGTGATACGCCGCTGACGTTCGCCTTCTTCGATTGGGTGTTCGTCGATGTGCCGCACCAGCTCCCGACCATATTCAAGCTCGGTTTCGGCAGGGCCAGGCCCCCGGCCCAGATGACGCCCCCAACCCACCAGCGCCAGCCAGGGGTCGTCGGGGTCGCGCTTGTCCAGCCAGACCAGCAGCGCCCAGAGCAGGCCAGCCACTGGCAACAGCCAAAAGAGCATCTGCCAGTTCCACTGGTTTGTGTCAACCTCATCGACGATCTCCGGCTCGACGGGTGCAGCGGGCACAAAGGGGCGCGCTTCGATGCTGGGCAGACCAGCTCGCTCCAATGTTGGGCGGCCCGCGGTCGGCTCAAAGGGAATCCAGCCCAGATCGGGAAAATAGACTTCCGGCCACGAGTGGGCCTCGGCTTCGGTGATCGTCCATTCTTGCCGTTCCCAATCCCAAAAAGCCGAAATGTACCCGGTTGCAAAACGGGTGGGCAGTCCATTCAACCGGGCCAAAGTGGCAAAGGCCGTGGCATAATAATCACAATAGCCCCTGCCCAGATCAAAGAGGAAGAAATCGGCCACATCCGCGCCGTCCGGCGGGCCGGGCACGTCCAGATCATAGGGGAAGCTGCGCAGATAGCCTTCGATAGCGTTGGCGATATCGTAGGGCGACGAACGGCCCGCGCCCAGCTCGGCGGCCAATTGACGTGTGCGATCGGTGATGGTGGGCGGCAACGCAAGATGAACGTCCAGATCCTTGGGCAGGGGACGGTTGTCCGACCAACCGGGCGCGGCCATCAATGTCTGCTCGCTCACCGCGGGGACCATGGAAACCACGTCGTAGCGACTGACCGGCGCAGATTGCACCCAGAGCGCCACCAGGTCGTCGGGTGAGCGCGACTGGAAGCTGTAGTCGGTCAACACCGCCTTCGCCTCGCCCGCGGCATAGAGCAAGGCAGTGGGGGCGCTGGTGGTAAAGCGCTGCACCAATTCCTTGCGCCCCGGTGACTGGATTTCCACGCTGCCTATCGCCACATCGTGCCAGTTGCGGTTGGCATCCACCGGCTTGCGCTCCATGGCCGGCGGGTTCTCCCAGCCAGAGCCATCGTAGAGAG
>JAHEML010000873.1 GCA_024643705.1 Caldilineaceae bacterium
TGTGGGTAGCCGGTCAATTCCAGAAAGAGGCGCGTCCCGCTGACAGCGAAAGCAAAGCTGAGCAGACTAAAGAGCAAATATTGTTCCGCTCCTTCTCGTTTGACGAGTGCGTCTGTCAAATTCACTCTTTTCACAGCAGTCCCTCCCGGCTAGCAAAGCGAATACTTTTCATCTGGGATCATACCATATGATTGAGTGGGGCCATTTTTCACCAGGGGTGCGGCGCTGACGGTTGAAAAGCCGAATGGTAACTACCAAGCTACTGACCGGATTTCCGCCACGAATTGCACGGATTCTCACGAATTTGGCTCAATCATTCGTGCAAATTCGTGCAATTCGTGGCAAAGGGTTGATAGCTATACCGAATGTTTAATAGACGGTGCGTCCAAAATCGTTGCTGCGATCCCAGATGGTCATGGCCGCGTGTACCTGTGCCGTCACGTTGGCGATAAAGTCCTCGGCTTCCCGATCGCTGCACCGGACATACTTTGTCATCACCGCCAGGGCATAGGGGCGGCGGGGCAGGCTGATCAAGGCGGCATCGCAGAACGCGCCATCCACATGGCCCGGCTTGCTGGCAAAGAGCGTTCCCGGCGGCAGACCCCGGTCGATGAATCCACCTTTTGGCTTATGCAAGATTGCCAGGGTCTCTTCTGCTACCCAGGATGTCGGTTTGTCTTCGTATAGCAAAAAGAGAGTTTGCGTCAACTCGTTCGGTGTGGAGACATTTTCCTGGTTGGCGACCGCGGCAATGGCGTCCAGCATCTTGCGGCGTAGTCGAGTCTGGGTCAGGCCAAGGGAACGGAGCATCTCGTTCGTGCCGTCGATGGTTGCCCGGTCGATGCAGAGATTGGTGGCGGTGTTGTCCGAGACGATGATCATGAGGGTGGCGATGTCGCGCAGGGCGAGGGTGACGTCTCCGGTCATATGCCAGAGGATGCCGCTGCCCTGGACAACCGTGGTCGGGTCGATGGTGATTCTTTCGTCCCAATCCACTTCCCCAGCTTCGACCCGGGCCAGTAGCTGCATCAGCACATGGATTTTGATGGTGGACGCGGTGGGGAAAATATCGTCTCCATTGATGTCAATTCCATGCTTGCTGACCACATCTCGTACGGCCACGCCAGCCACGCCTGGAAAACGATCAATCAGCGGTGCAAGTCGGGCGTGAAGGTTCTCCCAAAATAAGGTGCTCATCAGTTTTCCTCTTTTGTGATTGCTCAATAAGGCTATATCCGATACAATACTCCGCAGATTGCTAAAAGGCAAAAGGCAAAGGCAAAAGTCGTCCTCCAGCATCTATCGCTTGCTAAACCAACCTCGCGAGGTACTCAATGCATATTACTTCTATCGAGAGTTTCCTGTTGGAAGCGCCTATTGACGTGCCCTTTGGCTGGTCCCAGGGGTGGACCCACAACCGCTTTTGCGGGCTTGTCAAAATCACCACAAACGATGGTGTGGTGGGGTGGGGCGAGGGGTTGAGTACGCCGTCTGCCGCCCTGCTGCATGATTGGTACGCGCCGATTTTGCTGGGCGCAGATCCCATGCAGCGTAACGGCCTGTGGGAGCAGATGTATCACCACCTGTACAACGCCAACCTGGTGGGCGGCTTCGGCGGCAACGCCATCAGCGCGGTGGACATCGCTCTGTGGGATATTGCGGGCAAAGCTGCCGGTTTGCCGGTCAACGAATTGCTGGGCGGGCGCGTGCGGGAAAAGGTGGCTGTTTATGCCACGGGTCTTTATTACACGGAAGGTGAATTTCCGGATCGGCTGTTGGATGAGGCCCGGATGTATGTTGAATTGGGCTTTCAGGGGATGAAGACAAAGGTAGGTGGGCTATCGGTGCGGGAGGATGTGGAGCGGGTGGCCGCCATTCGGGAAGTCATCGGGCCGGACATTTTCCTGATGGTGGACGCCAATCAAGCCTACAACGCCACCACCGCCATCCGCATCGGCCGGGAGATGGACAATCTGGAGGTCTTCTGGTTCGAGGAGCCGGTGGGGGCCAAAGATGTGGAAGGCTACTTGCAGGTGAAAAATGCTCTGCCTTTGGCGATTGCCGGGGGCGAAAATTTGCGCACCCGTTTTGAATGCAAGGATTACATCGGGCGGCGGGCTGTGGACATCATTCAGCCTGATGTGGTGATTGTGGGTGGTGTGACTGAATTGCACCGGGTGGCGCAAATGGCGAACGCTTTTGGTATCCTCTGCAATCCCCACGTCTGGGGTTCGCCGGTGATGATCGCGGCCAGCTTGCACGTGGCCGCTACGATTCCATCTTGCCCGC
>JAHEML010000874.1 GCA_024643705.1 Caldilineaceae bacterium
GGGCCTGGAAGGTCGCTGGCTGACAATCTTGAAAGCTGATGCTGCCCAGGGCCACGCCGTCGTCGTAGCGATCCCGGTTGGCCGTGTTGGTTGTCGGGTCGATGTTGCGCGGCGCTGCGCCCAGGTCGGCATCCGGCTCGAACTCCACCCGCGGGCCGAGATGGAAGGGGCGTGGGCGGGCGTGGCGGGGGCCTTCCGGCGCGCCCGTGGTCACATCAAAGACGGTGGGGAAGTTGGCCTGAACGCCGGGATAGGCGGTCATGGCCGTGGCCGGATGGTTGCTGCTGTCCGGCGCGTCGCCCACATCCCAGGGGCGCAGTTTGAAGGGGTGCAGATTCTCCGCGACCAGTTGTGCGGGCAGGCGGTTGATGATCGCGCACTGGGCTGTTTCGCCCGTAGGCAAGAGTGCATAGCGCAGACGACTGCGTAGCTCGATCTCCTGGTCAGGGCTGTCGGGGATGATGTTCGCCAGCGCAGCCAGGGGGCGCATATCTGTCCATATGTTCAGGGTGCGGCTTTCGCCCGGCTCCAGGGTGATCAGCTGGCAGACCGGTTCAACGGTCATGGTGGCTTGGGCTGCGGCAAATTCGGTCTGTTCAAAATTGAGCGAGAAGCCCAGGGTCACTTGCTTCGACGCATTGTTGGTGAGTGTTCCCTGCCAGCGGGGGCGAACTGTCTCGAACATGATGTCGGCGGCGTCGGCCTGGGCTGCGCTTGCTGTGTTGCTGCTGCCGTCGGTGAACACTTCCTGGCCCACCTGGATGTCGTTCAGGCTGTAGCCGGGGCAGGCGGCCTGGAAGTTGACAGACTTCTCGTCCATCTTTGTGCCATCCACCTTGTGCAGGGTGACGGTGTTGGTCAGGGTAACTGTCTCCTGGTCGGGCTGACAGAGCGGGTGAACGTGGACAATAAAGCTCAGTTCCGCCTGGGCATCCGGGGCGAGTGTGCCTTTCCAGCGCACTACTTGCTCCAACCGTGTGTCCGGGGTGGTGCGATATTCCAGCCGTGCGTCCAGGGGGCTGACGCCGGGTGCAAGTTCCTTCACTTTGATATATGTTGCCTGGCCCGGATCGATGTAGGGAAGCACATGCTGAGGATAGTCCAACATATCTCGCAGTTCGGCCCGGATTGGCTCGGTTCCGCCGGTATGTTTCAGGCGGATTGTATACGTCACCGTATCGGCGTAGGCCACGGGCGTGGAGTGGACAATCACTGCCTTTTCCAGGGTGAGCGTGCCTGGCTCGCCTGCTGGATCGGGCCGGTAGAGAATATCTTCGGTTTCGCCAAAGGCATAGGCTTTGGGCGTGTCGTTGGGGTTGGGGCCGCGACCATCGGCCAGGCCGCTGCCCGGGCCACGGGGCACAGGCTGATCGCTCAGGGTAAAGCGCATCCAATGGGCATTCTTGGCTTCGGCAGCGGCGGCGGGGCTGTGGACAAGGACGGTTGTCACGCTGATGTTCTGGCTGGTGCCCACGGGGATGGCGCTCAGGTCAACCGTATGATCTTGCACGATCCACTCGTAGGCGCGGGCCTGCTGGCCGTCGGCAAATTGGCAGATGCCGATGTCGGCCCAGTCGCCATCCTGGTTGCCGTCGTAGAAGACGTTGAGATACATTTTGTCCAGTTGGGAGCCGGCGGCGCGGCGCACCCGCACCACCAGGGTGGAGCGTTCGCAATCCAGCAGGGGCACGTTGCGGTTGCGCCAGCCATCGTCGGCCCGGTCGTTGTCCGCGGTGTCGGCCACTGCGCCGCCCGGTGTGCGCAGGATGTTGTTGATGCCGTCCGCGTCGGCTCCACCGTCTGCGCCCTGCTCCCGGGTGATGCCATCGCCCAGAATCGCTTCCAAACTGGCGTTGGCGTGGGCTGGGCCTGCGGGGTCGCCAGCGGCTGTGCCTTGATAAACCGTGGGGAATTGGCCCAAGGTGCCTGGGTATGCGGTGTTGTTCTGGCCGTGACTGTTGGTGCTGTCGGGCGCGTCGCCAAAATCGGTGAAAGGTGTTTTGACCGGCTGATCCGGGTCATCCTCCGGGGGCAGGCTGGCGGTGATTACCAACCGGGGCGCGGGGCCGGTCTCTTTGGAATGGAAGTAGACGCCGGGGGTATTGGTGAGCAGGGCAAAGCCGAAGTTGTCCAGCGCGCCGCTGTGCATCTGTTTCACAGCCGGGGTGATCGTCCAGGATTGGGCGGTGTAGTCGCCCACAGGGGTGAAGACAGCCGGTGTGCCCACGCCGGGTTTTGTGTCCCAGGTGACGGTGGTCTCGTCCCAAAGGGCCTGAACCCGGGCCA
>JAHEML010000114.1:0-5910 GCA_024643705.1 Caldilineaceae bacterium
CCGCCTTTTTAATATCTATCGTCAACCCATCTCCAACAACCGCACCATTAACGCTCACCGGCAGGCGCACACCACTGAGTGGATTATAAAGACCGACCTGTGCAACCAGCTTGGCGCCGGGTGGAAATGGGCCAATCAACGTGTGTGGATCGGCGATAATCTCACCGGGTATCCATGTGTTGCTGGGTGCAGCAACCTGCTGGCGACCAGGAACGCCGTCGTCCTGGCCCAGCCACAGCCCCACCTCTGTAGACAAATGAAGAAAAACGTTGTGGGGTGGCAGCAATGTCTGCTGTACCTGCCAGTAGAGGGTCAGATCGATGCTGCCATCCGTAGCAATTGCGCTATCATAGCCAAGTAGAATCGCATGGGAACCGAAAAGGATATTTTCGGCAAATAGGTGCTGGGGATTGGACGAGACAAACGACGCCTCGCGCCGCACAACCTGCACCTGGCCCAGACGCACAGGCACGCTCTTGCTGCCACTGCTGGGATCACGCACGCCAGCCACCACTTGATACGGGCCTGGTGACAGGTCTGCTGGCAGAAAAAAACGCACCGGCAGGCGCACCTGGCTTTGCATCGGCCAGAGAGCCAGGGGATAGGCTGCCAGGGGCCAGCCTTCCCACCCGGCCACACCGTCCCCATTTTGATCCAACACCGAGAAATAGATATCCTGCGGCCTCTCCACCGCTTGCACCTTCTGCACAAACAGGCTCAGATTCATCTCGGCACCAGCCAGGGTTGCCACTGAAGGATCAAAGCCCGACGATCCAAGAAAGGCAATTCCCTGGCGTTCCACAGCATTTGCCAACGGGTTTTGCATAGGCAGGCGCAGGGCAGGCAGCGGCGATGAGGGTGCTTGAACACCCGTTGCCCCCACCGCTACCATGTCCGATGTTCCATTGATCGTGGTGGCGAGAAACAGCCAATCATCCTCGGCAGGCCCAACACCGACTTTGAGCAGATAGTTCCCCGGTGGAACGCCAGGCGGAACAAGCAACCCCACCTGATCGGATGCAGGGGGTTTCGCATCAGGCGGCCAGCCACCCAACGGAAGATAATCCCGTTGTGCCCAGACCCGACCCTCTTCGTCCTCCAAGCGTAACGAGACCCGCAGGGATGGATCGGCTGACAGTTTTTCCCAAACCAGGGCTACAGTAAGCACATCGTTGGCGGCAGTCGCGCCGGGTGATTCCAGCCCGGCCCACCCCAATTGGGCAGCAGAAAAATCAATCGATGTTTGTGTCTCCAGGATTGTGGCCGAACGTGCCCAGCCGCTCAACCGGGTTGTTGTGCTGTACCAGCGGTTGTCAAAATTGAGTGTCACTTGCCCCCTGGGTGGTTGGGTTCCCGTGCGCAGGTAATCTTCGATCTGGCTTTCCAAAATGCCGCCAAGAGAGAGGTGGGCAGGAAACCAGAGTTTGCCCTGGTCTAACGAATGGTCCACCGTCTGCTGCACTTGGTCGTCCCACTCGGTTGAAGGGGTGAGCAGGGGCCACGGGCCATGCAATTCGCCCTGCCCCCACACAGGCGCATAGGCCCGCCAATAACCCACCTGCCAGGGAAAAACAGCCAGCACTGTATCCGTGTCGCTCCCCTGCTGGATTGTCTGCCGGATCAAAGGTCGATAGTCGTCTTCGACATAGCGAGGCACGGTGAAAAATGTCCACACACCAGCCAGCGCACCGACCAACAATCCACCCAGAACTACGGCCCCCAGCCTGTAGCTCCAGCCCCGATCCGTCTGCAGAAGATCATCCACCCCAAGCCCGACAAGCAGAAGGAAATATGGCAACACAAACAGCAAAACCCTTTCACCACCTTCGGGGAAAAAGGGGAGACGCAGGTTCAAGGCAAAGCCGGCCCCGGCAGGCACGAGCAAAAGTAGGCCAAGAAAGGTGACGGGAGATGCGGGATTGGAGATGGTGGGGTGACTGGATCGGCGGGCGTGCCAGAGATGAGTAACAAAAAGCAGGACGAGGGCAACAGGGGCCAACCAATACAGGGCAAAAAGCCAGCCAAATGGCGCCGAGACATGGCCCGCGGTAAAGGCGAGCAGATGGTGCACCATGTAAACAGACAGGCTCAGCGGACGATCGGCATCCTCTACAATTTTCTGGCTGACATAGGGGATGAGTTGAGGCACAGCATAGAGCAGCCAGGGCAGATAGGCCATAGCCACAGCCAGCCACGCTCCGGCTAGAAAGAGGGTCTGTCGCACATGCTGTCGAAGGTTCTGGCGCAAGTGCCAAAGCCACCAGACCCCGTGGGTCAGCGGTAGCAGCACAGCATAATACTCGGTGTAAAGCAGCGCAGTAGTGGCAAGCATATAGCCGGCCCAATTGCCTGGGGTGCGCCTCTGGTAGCCTGCTATCTGCCAAAAGAAAGCTGTGCTCACCATGCCAAGCAACATTTCCAGCCCATACATACGCACTTCTTGGCTGTAGAAAATGTGAATGGGACTAACGGCCAGGAGAAGCAGCGCCAACAGCATGACGCGCGAGCGGGCTGGAAAGAAGAGCCGACCGAGCCATCCCAAGATAGGCAGGGCAAGAAGACCAATAGCAATGGAAAATCCCCGTAGAACCAGGGGAGACGCGGATCCGGCCAAGAGCAGCCAAAAATGAAGTAGCGCGTAGTAGAGAGGCGGGTGAATATCCTGGGCGGTCAGACGGAGCATATGGCCCAACGGCTCGGTAGCAAAATAGACCGAGTAGCCTTCATCCCACCAAAGGGGCTGCCATTCTACGCCCAGCGCTCGCAGGCCGATTCCAAGCACGCAAAGAAGAATTGACAACCGAAGAAGATAGGCTGGTTTGCCTGTTGTTGGAGTGGACATAAGGGGATTTGAAGAGGGGGCAACGGCTGCATCTTGCCGATTTCGCATCCGCTGCCCCCGGTTCTGCTAAGGCGCGAGCCACCGAGGAAGAAAGATTCGTACGTCACCCGACGCGACATACTCCCAGGCATCCGAGACCTGATTGCCACCCATATCGGCAACAAAGGCTCGATAATTGCCCGTGGGACCACCTGGGATTTCAAGCTTTGCATTAAAAATGAACTCGCTCGCCAGCCCTGGGTCTCCGCGGCGGAAATTAGGAATGTCTTCAAAGACTGTTTCACTACGTCCTTGGGGGCCATCCACAATCAATTTGTAGCCGCCGACACCACCGCCCTGAGGGCAGACCTGTTTGCATAGGGTTCCAAAGAATGTAATGAGTGGGCTACTGTTGGGGCGCGGTTCGACAAAATCGCCCTTTTGCACGGTGAAGGCGGGTGCTGGCACAGGTGTAGGCTCGGCAGGGGCCGCAGGAGCCGTGGTAGCAGCAGGAACCGGGGCTGGTGGCACGGTTGGGGGTGGCGCGGGAATATCCGCTGCCACTGCGACCGCATCAACCGGGCCGCTGGTGTCCACGAGAAAATCGGCCACCCAGACCGTTTGTCCATTCAAGCAGCAGATCTGATACCAGTCCCCCGCGGGATTTTTGCCCACGATGTCGAATTCGGCCCCCCGCTCCACGGTACCCGCCAATGCGTATCCGGTTCCAGGGCCGGTGCGCGCATTGGCAAGTGCATTGGTGATCACAGCTTTGGCCTGTTGCGGCGCAGGAACAGGTGTCTCTGTAGGCACCTCGGCTGGAACAGGCGTGGCTGTTGGTTCTTCGGGCACTGGGGTTGCCGCCTCTTGCACTACAGGCGCTACCTGTTGGGGCGCGGCCTGTTGGGCATCTGGTGCAACTGCCGTAGGGGTAAATGTAGGGCGCGGGGTGCGGGTGGGCAAGGCAGCAACTTCTGGCTCTTCCGGCCCGCAGCCTGCAAGAAACAGCAGTGCCACTGCCAATAATAGTTGAATGTACAAAGCCTTTTTCATTGTGCCATTTCTCCGTTATTCATCTTCATTATCCATCGATTCCTCTCCGTAAGAGCGGGAAAGTTATTGAACACGAGTTACACGAATTTGCAAGTGTAATCCACGTTTATCTGCGTCCAGAGACCTTTTGGAACTACTCAACGTATGCGACGCCACGCGATATAGACTTCTCGGTTGGGATTGCTTGCATCGGATGTAAAAGTCACCACATCTGACAATTGATTGCCCGCTCCATCCTTTACCCAAATCCGCCAAATCCCACCACTCAGTAACTGTTGCAGAGTCATCGTGGGGGTGGCTTCGGCATACTCGGGACGGGGAGGATTGTATGGCAGATGCTCGTACTTATAATTGTACGGTTTTCGATTACCCGCACCCTCGGGGGCAGTCCAATTGAATTTGCGTTGTGGGTGGAGATAATCGTAGTCCGCAGGAATATCGAAGCTGGGCAACTCCACATTGGTGTTTGGCCGATCGAAAAACAGATCGGGCGATCTGGTATCAGCGAACTCCACTTCCAAAAAATAGCCTGGGGCCGGATCGTTTTCTAAATTGCCAGCCGGTTGATTGCCTACGTAGAGCAAAGCCCAGATCGTGATAAAGTTGTTCCCCGAGGGGAAAAAGAGCGGTCCTTCAGCCCGTTCGAAGGGATAAACATAAGGCGTGGGCGTGGGTGTCTCGGTTGGGGTGGGCGTGTCGGTTGGGGTGGGAGCCGGTTCTGCGGAAAAAAGCGACACCTGAGAAATATCGTTGACCACCCGCACATGGGTTGCGGCCACCCAAACCGATCCCCCATTTACGCAGCAAATCTGAAGCCAATCTCCCAATGTATTTTTGCCGACAATCGATACAGGAATGTCGGGAGCCAATTGGGCAACCAATGGATAGTTGGCCCCCGGCCCTTGGCGCATATTCACAAACCCAGCTTCGACAACCACAAAGGGCGTCGGCGTGAATGTGGGCGTGGGTAGGGGTGTGCCAGTGGGAATAGGCGTCTCGGTGGCAGTCGGCGGCACCAGTGTGGCTGTTGGCAGGGCAGTCGGCGCAGGTGGAAAAACCAGATTGGGTGTCACATTGGGTGGTAGAATGATGACACCTGGCGTACCACCCCGGGGTGGGGTGATCACAATCAACGGTTCCAACACATCTGGTGTCGATGTGAAGGTAGGCACAGGTTGCCGGGTTGAAATAGGCGTAGAAACAGGAATTGACCGTTCGGCCAGCCCCATGGACGAACAGCCCAACAGAAGTAGTAGCCACACCACCCCTGGTATAAACCAAGGCCGCAACCGTCCAAACAAAAGGCCCGATCTGTTTTCCTTGGTTGGTTTTCCCCGCTGCCGATATCCATTCATACACAGAGCACAGAGTAGTAAAACAAAATGACGCCAAAACCTTCTATCGTTCGCTGCCGAGCCGACAATATGCGTTGAGAGTATACCACGGAACAGCGCCCCAGCCACAACAATCTGCACAGTGCTTTCTGCCAGGCAAAATGTCAGCCGATCAATCCAATACGTTTTTTGCGGGGGTAAAAATTTGTCGTTCAGAGCCAACGCCGGTATACTTCTTACGTTGTGTACCAGACGAAAATCGAAGGGATAAACGCATTATGGCGCGTATGAAAGTTCTATTAATCGAAGATGTGCCCAATTTGGGTCTCGCTGGCGATATCCAGACTGTTGCCGCAGGTTTTGCCCGCAATTATCTGATCCCCCGCAAAGAGGTTGTTCCTGCCAGCAAAGGCGCAATCAAACAGGCCGAGGACATCCGTCAGGCGGCCATGCGCAAACGGGCCAAAGACCGTGCAAACGCCGAGGCTCAGGCTGGAATGATCAGCAAGCAGAAACTTCTGTTCGAGGTGCGGGCTGGCGATAACGATAGACTGTACGGTTCGATCACCAGTGGTGATGTGGCCGAACAACTGGAAGGCTTGCTCGACTTTGAGATCGACCGCCGCAGAATCCAGATGGACGCGGCACTGCGCGACTTGGGCCTGTACGATATTTCGATCCGGCTCATGCCCGAGGTGACGG
>JAHEML010000114.1:5920-8322 GCA_024643705.1 Caldilineaceae bacterium
TTGCCGTCGTGCGCGAAGGCGAAAGCTGGGCCGACGCCGAGCAACGCAAGGCAGCAGCAGTAGCAGCAACACAGGCAGCCAAAGAACAAGCCACTGCCGATGCATTGATCTTCGAGGCCAAGGGTGACACCGAGGCCGAGAGCGAAGACGACGAATAAGTTGGCATTGTTCCACAAAAGTAGACATAAGCCGCTTCCCGACGGAAGCGGCTTTTTGTTATGCCGCCAGAACCTTATAATCGTCCGGGAACGAGTCGGGGGAGAGATCCGACTTTTCCGACAAGTCGAATCTCTTGAGCCGTGAAGTCATCTTCAGACAACAACTCACTGTCGCGGGGTAAAGATCGTTAGCCGTTCCTCCGCCAAATTCTCAAACCCCCCCTCGATCTCGCGGTAGAGAATCAGCAACAGTTCATTTGCGCCTGCTCCAGCGTCCAGCCGATACCCATCCACAACGATTTGGCCCGGCTCTATGGTGCTGAAGGGACGCAGCCCAGTGACCGGTCCGGGGCTGTCCTGCTGGGATACGTGGCCCTCGCCCTCGACACGCAGGCTAACAGACCAGTCACTCGGTGTGGCTTCGGCCTGCACCGACCAAAAGAGCAAAACATCCATGCCACAGCGATCCACCTCAAGGCTACACCCTGTGATGCTGTAACCATGCAGGACAATACCATCACCCACAGATTGGTCGAGCAGAACGGCTGGTTCTCTGCCCAATGCCGCCTGGGGGGGGAGAAGCTCGATCCAGTCTGCGCTCCAACTTTGAATCTGTGGGGCAATGCCAACCAATTCCCCCAGTAGCAACCCCGCGGCATCTTTCGTAACCAACACTGGCTCGCCAACCAGCAAACGAGCGCTGGCCTCCCGTTTGTCCACGGCGCGCAAATCGGAACGGACACCGCCGATAGTGATCAAATAATCTAAGCCCAATGCATCGTCCTTGGCAGCAAAAAAGGCTCCATCGGCGGGCAGCGATTGGGCCAGCAACTGCGCGGGTCGAACCAGTGCCGTGTCACCAGGTCGATCCCGGCTGTCGGCAGCAGGCAGAGAAGCCAGCCCGCGCCAGAGGATCAGCACAGCCAACAGTGCCAAACTACTGTTGCGTACATCGTAGCGGTGGCGAGGACGAACCGAAATATCGGTCTCTTCACTTTTCCGCGCAAGCCGCCCCATGTGGACAATACGCCCATCGAAACGCTGAATGATGGCGGCCACCCCCATCAAAATTAGCGGATAGGCGGGGAGAATAACCTGGAACCAATTGCCGAAGCGATCCACCCAACAAAGAAGAGCGTACAACGCCAAAGTTCCCCAAAGCACTAGACGGAGCCTCTTATCCAACATACCAACACCCACAAGCCCGACACCCAGAATGGGCAAGCTCAATTCCTGCCAGATGGCTTCGGGGAAACC
The DNA here is from genome assembly GCA_024643705.1 of Caldilineaceae bacterium. Lineage (GTDB taxonomy): Bacteria > Chloroflexota > Anaerolineae > Caldilineales > Caldilineaceae > JACQGT01. The sequence continues at coordinate 7,336 of JAHEML010000114.1, forward strand.
GTTGGCAAAAAAGGCGGCACCGGGCTGCAACCCCCAACCTAGCTCCTCTTGCCCCTGAGAGGTGCGCACAAAGCTCCAAAACCACTCCCAGGCTGTGGCCCAATCACCCACACCCCACCATTCGGGATGGGCCGCGCCGCGCGCATAGATATAGATGTAGCTGAGCAGTGGCAGCGCCGCGGCCACAAGCGCGCCGATGATCAACGGTGGGCGGCGCAAAAGTTTGGGTTCTTGCCAAAGAACGGCGATCAGAAGGGCTGGAACAATGACCGCGACCGTAATCATGTGGGCAAACGAGAGGCCACAGAGGAAAGCCAGAAAGAGCAGGATGAGGTTGGAACCACGCGCCGACTTATCTGACTGATCACGCCAGCGGAGATAGACATACAGAATCGCCAGGGTGTGGGCAATGGCACTGGTGTACTGCTCGGTGGTGGTGGCGTAGTACCAAAAGAAGTAGGTGACGGCATAGAAGCCAGTAAGCAGCAAGGCCACGGGCCAGTCGCCGTCGGGGCGAACGGGAGAGCGGGTGAGGCGGCGCAAAATCTGATAAAGCAGCGAGAGGCTGACCAATGCCCAAAGCGTGCTGTAACTGCTGAGCAAAGAGACAGGGTTGGGGGTGATACCAACACTGTTGAAAAGCGCCCGCAGGCCATGAAACCAGAGCCAGCCGCCCATGGTGTAGAGAGGATAGCCCGGTGCGTTGCTGGGCCGGGCCTGGACCTGGGCGTACTGATGGGTGATCAGATCGCCCCCTTCCAGTTCACCAGGACGCAGACCATTGTCCAAAGTGGCCCAGTAGAGAACCGCCACAACCAGCAGCAGGAAAATCCCCCCACGCCGGGGCCAGGCCGACCCGTTCAACCGCCAACCTCCAAACCGGCTTCGGCCAGGGCATCGTGAATCATCTGCAACAGGCGGCGCCGCACAATGGCCCCTTTGCCGTAATCCGTCTTGGCAACGAGGGTAAAGCGGGTCTGGGTTCCA
>JAHEML010000115.1 GCA_024643705.1 Caldilineaceae bacterium
AGTCTGGCGGCGCAGTGGCGGCTTTCCCGGCGGCTTTCTGCTGGATGGCGGCGTCCATCACGCGGCAGGGCTGCGGCTTGTTTTGGGCGAAGTAGCCGAAGTGGGCGCGGTGGTTGCCCAACAGCGGGACGACTTACCCCCGGCAGACACTCTGGCCGCGTGGCTGCGTTTTGAAAATGGCGTCATCGGCAACTACAGCGTTACCTATGCCGCGGCCAGCCACCTGTGCGACAACGCCCTCCACGTGACAGGCACCGCGGGCAGCTTGCGCGTCACCAGCTCGAAGCTAATGATCCAGCCGGGCGATGTGGGCGATCCTATCGAAGAGCGCTTTGGTCTGCCCTTCAGCACCCACCGGGAACTGGCCGCGTTTGTCGAATCTGCCCGCACCGGCGCGCCCCACCGCAATTCCCCTGCCCAAGCCCTGGCCGACCTTGCCCTGGTGGAAGCCATGTTGCAGTCAGCAGAGACCGGGGCAAGTGTACGTGTTGCATCGAATTTCTGAACTTGTCTGACGAAACGTGATACGTGATACGTGGGAGAATCGACCTTTCTCCCGTTTCACGCCTCACTTTTCTTTGGGCGCAGGCATCACCTGGAGACGCACCCCATGCTCCTTGCAGGCGACATCGGCGGAACCAAAACCAACCTGGCAGTCTATGCAACCGAAAGCGGGTTGTCCGCGCCCCTGGCCGAGTCCACTTTCCCCAGTGGTCGCTACGCTTCGTTGGAAAAGTTGATCGAGGATTTTCGCAACTACACACACCTGCCCTTTGAAAGTGCTGTATTTGGCGTGGCTGGCCCAGTGGTGAATGGCAAAGCCACAGTAACGAATTTGCCCTGGCGCATGGAAGAAAAGGGGTTGCGGGCAAGTTTGGGGGTCAAAAGCGTCAAATTGCTCAACGATCTGGAGGCCATGGCCAACTCGATCCCTTCTTTAGAGGCAAAAGACCTGCACACCCTGCACAGTGGCACGGCCATGGAGCGTGGTCCGATTGGGATTGTGGCCCCTGGCACAGGGCTGGGCGAAGCCTTTTTGACCTGGGAACACAAACGCTACAAGGCCCATGCGTCCGAAGGCGGCCATGCGTCTTTTGCCCCGGTGAATGGGGAGCAGTTGGAGATGTTGGGTTTTTTGCAGCAGAAGCTCGGCCACGTGAGCTACGAAAGAGTCTGCTCTGGGCTGGGCATCCCCAACCTCTACTCTTTTTTCAAAGAAACCGGCCGTTACCCGGAACCAACCTGGCTGGCCGAGAAATTGGCCGCTGCCCCCGATCCCACCCCGGTGATCGTGGAGACAGCTCTGTCCCGGCCCGACTGTGGGGTCTGTGCGGCAACACTGGAAATGTTTGTGGATATTTTGGGTGCCGAAGCGGGCAACCTGGCCCTGAAGGTATCTGCAAACGGCGGCATCTATTTGGGTGGAGGCATTCCACCCCGGATTCTGCCTGTGCTGGAAAATGGCCGTTTTCTGGCCGCGTTCACAGCCAAAGGCCGCTTTGCCAGCCTGCTCCAACATGTACCCGTTCATGTCATTTTGAACCCCAAGGCGGCCTTGCTCGGCGCAGCCAGCTATGGGTTGGCCCGACTTTGAAGTGAAAAAGGACGGAATCACAAGCTGTTAGCTTGGCTGGCCCAAACCGAACCAACAGTAAAAGGTAAACAATGGCGAAAGCAACATGGCAGGGCATAGTTCTGGCCGAAAGCGATGAGACGGTTGTGGTCGAGGGCAATCACTATTTCCCCGCAGCATCGGTCAATTGGGATTATTTTCGCGAGAGCAGCCATCACACCACTTGTGCCTGGAAAGGTGTGGCAAGCTATTACACAATCACCGTGGACGGTGCTGAAAATCAGGATGCAGCCTGGTTTTACCCTTCCCCCAGCGCCGCTGCCGCCCAGATTATCGACCGGGTAGCCTTTTGGAAAGGGGTGCGGGTGGAGAGGTGAGGGGGGACGTAGTGCGTATTTCGTGTTGCGTATTTCGTAGTGCGTATTTCGTGGGGATGTGGCTGAAGGGGCTTGTCCATGATGCGTGAAGCGTGAAAAAGGTCGGTGATCTCACGTTTCACGCAGCACGTTTCACTTTCGAGCCGGGAGCGCACAGAACCTCTCATATCACTGCCCAGGCGTCACGCATCACACAGCAGACAAGCAAACATTTCGAGCAAAACTCGCAGGAGGCATTATGCACGTATTGGGAATTGACATCGGCGGGAGCGGGATCAAAGGCGCGATTGTGGACGCAGAAACCGGCGACATGATCACCGAGCGCTACCGGCTGGAGACGCCGGACGGGGCAAAACCGGCGGACGTGGCAACCGTGGTGGGGCAGGTTGCCCGCCACTTTGACTGGACAGGGCCGATCGGCTGCACATTTCCGGCTGTCATCCGCAACGGCGTGGCCTACAGCGCGGCCAATGTAGATGATTCTTGGATTGGAACCGACGCCAAAGCACTTTTTGAAGAAGCCACTGGCTGCCAAGTCACTGTGATCAACGACGCCGACGCGGCAGGCATCGCTGAAATTGTCTTTGGCGCAGGCAAAGATCAACAAGGGGTGATCATCATGCTCACCCTGGGTACGGGGATCGGCACGGCCCTCTTTGTGGATGGACACCTGCTGCCCAATGCCGAGCTGGGCCACATTGAAATGAACGGGGGCGACGCCGAGCAGCAAGCAGCCGAAAGCGCCCGCAAACGGGAAAGCCTGTCGTGGAAAAAGTGGGGCAAACGGCTCAACCAATACTTCCAGGCTCTGGAATTTTTGCTCTCCCCCGATCTCTTTATTGTAGGCGGGGGAGTGAGTAAGAAGAGCGAGAAATTCTTCAAATACATCGAAACCCGCGCCCCATTGGCCGTGGCCCAAATGCTCAACGAAGCAGGGATCATCGGCGGTGCCATGGCCGCCCACGCCATCTTCCAAAGCGGCGATGATGGCGAATTTGATCACCGGGTGATTTTGGCCGGGTGATCGTGATCGGACAAACCGACGAAGCGTGAAACCCACACCGTGAGAGAAGTTTCGCAGGGAGGCGAATCTATGACAAAGATGCATGAACTGGCAGTGGCAGGGCAATCGATCTGGCTGGACTACATCCGGCGGGCCTTTTTGGACGCAGGCAAACTCAACGATCTGGTCAACCGAGGGCTGCGGGGTGTCACCTCCAACCCCTCCATCTTCCAGCAGGCCATCACCAGCAGCACAGACTACAACGCGGCCATCGAACGGCTGGTGAGCGAAGGCCACACGGTCAACGACATCTACGAAACCCTCGCCATCCAGGACATCCGCCGGGCCGCGGACATTCTGCGCCCCGTCTACCAGCGCACCGACGCTCTGGACGGCTACGTGAGCCTGGAGGTGAACCCCAAGCTCGCCTACGATACCGAAGGCACTGTGATGGAAGCCCGCCGCCTCTTTTCCTTGGTGGATAGACCCAACGTGATGATCAAGGTGCCGGCCACACCCCAGGGCATCCCCGCGATCGAGACCCTCATCGGCGAAGGCATTAACGTAAATGTGACGCTGATGTTCTCGATGAAACATTACGACGAGACGGCCAACGCCTACATCAGCGGGTTGGAACGGCTGGCCGGGGCACATGTGGACTTTAGCAAAGTGGCTTCGGTGGCCTCGTTTTTCATCAGCCGGGTGGATGGGATTGTGGACAAGAAGCTGATCGCGCTGGGCAACACCGCCTTGGAAGGCAAAATTGCTATCGCCAATGCACGCATGGCCTACGATCGCTTCAAAGAAACCTTCAGCGGCCCCCGCTGGGAGAAGCTGGCTGCCAAAGGCGCGCGGGTACAGCGTCCGCTTTGGGGCAGCACCAGCACCAAAAACCCCGCCTTCCCCGACACCCTCTATGTGGACGAACTGATCGGTCCTCACACAGTCAACACCCTGCCTCTGAACACCCTGGACGCTTTCCTGGATCACGGCACAGTGGCCCGCACCATCGACCCCGACCCTGCCGAAGCCCGCCAACAGTTGGCCGACCTGGCCGCGCTGGGCATCGACCTGGACGAGATCACCGAGCAGTTGCAGAAAGATGGGGTGAAATCCTTTGCTGATGCCTTCGATGTGCTCATGCAGAGTATTGCCGACAAAGCCATAGGTTTTTCTGGCAGCAGCAGCAACAGCCTCAGCCAGCGGGTCAGCTTTCATTTGGACGATCACCAGGCCGGGGTGGACGCAGCCCTGGCAGAGATGGACGAAAGCCAGCTTGTCGCCCGCATCTGGGCCAACAGCCACACAGTCTGGAAGCCCGAACCCGACGAAATCAGCAACCGGCTGGGCTGGCTGCGCATTGCCGACGAGATGAAACGGGAGATTCAGTGCATCGACGGGCTGGTGCAGGACTTTCAAAACGAGGGCTACAAACAGGCCATTGTGCTGGGCATGGGGGGCAGCAGCCTGGCCCCGGAAGTCTTTGGCATATGTTTCCGCGGTACAGATATCCGGCTGACAATTTTGGACAGCACCCACCCGGACGAGGTGTCCGCAGTGAGCCAGGCCCTGGACCCCGCGTCCACCCTTTTCATCGTCTCCACCAAATCGGGGAGCACCGCCGAGACCGACTCCTTCTTCAAATTTTTCTACAACCGCACCGTGGAAGCCGTGGGCGCGGACGAGGCAGGCCAGCACTTCGTCGCAATCACCGACCCCGGCTCCAAACTGGTGGCCTTGGCCGAAGCCTACAACTTCCGCGCCATCTACATCAACGACCCAGATATAGGCGGGCGCTACTCGGCTCTCTCCCATTTCGGGTTGATTCCTGCCAGCCTGGTGGGGGTAGACCTGAACCGACTCCTGCGCCGGGCCAGCGCGGCCATGAACAGTTGCGGCGCGCACATCAACGCCAGCCAAAACCCCGGCGCGCTGATCGGTGCGACCATGGGAACCCTGGCCCTGGCCGGGCGGGACAAGCTGACCATCATCACCTCGCCAGCTGTGGCCCCCTTTGGCGACTGGTTGGAGCAGTTGGTGGCCGAAAGCCTGGGCAAAGAGGGCAAAGGCATTCTGCCTGTGGTCGGTGAACGGGTTGACGGGCCAGAGGCCTATGGCGATGATCGACTCTTCGTCTACCTGCAATCCAGCGACGACGAGAGCCAACTGTCCGCGGTACGTCGGCTAAAAGAGGCTGGACAGCCCGTCATCCAGATTCATTTCCGAGACACCTACGATCTGGCCGAACAGTTCTTTGTGTGGGAATTCGCCACCGCGGTGGCGGGCGAGCGTTTGGGTGTCAACCCCTTCGACCAGCCCAACGTAGAATCGGCCAAAGTGCAGGCCCGCAAAATGTTGGACGCCTACACAGAAACGGGGCAACTGCCCGCGCTGACCCCAGCCCTCACCGACGGCAACGTGACCCTCTACGGCGATGTGACTGCATCGGATCTGCCCGGCGCGCTGGAGGAGTTTCTGGCGGGCGCACAACCGGGCGACTATGTGGCGATTCAGTCCTATGTGCAGCCTAGCAGCAGAATGATAAAGGCATTGGCCGAGCTGCAGACGGCCATTCGCAACCGCACCAAGGCGGCAACAACCCTGGGCATCGGCCCCCGTTTTCTTCACTCCACCGGGCAGCTCCACAAGGGCGATGGGGGCAACGGCCTTTTTCTGCAACTGGTCGACCAGCCCCAGACCGACCTGCCCATCCCGGATGTGGCGGGCGCGCAGGAAAGCAGCGTCAGTTTTGGCGTGTTGGTGGCGTCCCAATCCCTGGGGGATCGTCAAGCCCTGCTGGACGCAGGCCGTCGGCTTCTGCGTATCGACACAGGCAGCAGCCCGGAAGCCATCGTGCGCCGCATGACGGAAGCTGTGCGCGGCTAGAGCCGCCAACGATTGGGATTTTCTCTGGCGGGATTTTCTTTGGAAAACATGAAACGTGAAACGTGAAGAGGGTTGGAGCTTCTCACGTTTCACGTTTCTTCTTTGTTCACCACAAATCTTCTTTCTTCACAAAGGATGAACCATTTCTATGACAACTTCTGTCGATTCTCTCAAACGCCGCGCCGCCGAGGCCGCTGTAGACCTGATCCAACCAGGGATGGTGGTAGGGCTGGGCGCGGGCAGCACCGCGCTCAAAGCCATCGAATGTATTGGCGAGCGGCTGGCCGATGGCCGACTGCATGGGATTGTGGGCGTGCCTTGCTCTGCCCAGGTGGCGGCTGACGCCCAGCGCCTGGGTGTACATCTGACAACTCTCGACGAACACCCGGTGATCGACCTGACCATCGACGGCGCAGACGAGGTGGACCCCCAGCTACGGGTGATCAAAGGAGGGGGTGGCGCGCTGCTGCGGGAAAAAATTGTGGCCCAGGCCAGCCGCCGGGAGATCATCATTGTGGACGAGGGCAAACTTTCCGACAGGCTGGGCACGAACTGGGCGCTGCCGGTCGAGGTCATCCCCTTTGGCTGGCGCACCCACCTGGACTTTTTTGCGGAGCTGGGTGCGACCGTAAGCGTGCGCACTGGTGAGCGCAATGTCTGGTTTCGCACCGACAGCGGTAATCTGATTCTGGACTGCAACTTTGGCCCCATGGCCGATCCCGATGCCCTGGCCGCGGCCCTGGAAGGCCGGGCCGGGATTGTGGAACATGGGCTGTTTATTGGGTTGGTCTCCGCAGTGGTGGTGGCCGGGGCGGAGGGAGTGTGGTGGCTGGGAGAGTGAACTCGACTCGTCCCCACGCTCCTGCGTGGGGACGCAGACCGGACGCTCTGCGTCCAAATAGCCGGTGGGTCGGGTCTGTGGACGCAGAGCGTCCCAACGCCATGCCCACGCGGAGCGATAGGCACGAGAGAACTTCTACAGCAGCCCTCGCGCCTGGGCCAGTACCGTGTCCATCATGGCGGTGGTCAGCCGACCCGTGTTGGTGTTCTGCTGGCTGGGGTGATAGGCGCAGAGGATGCGGGTCAATCCGGGGGGCAATTCGCTGGGCAGATCGTTGTCGATTTCGTGTAGCGCGCCGTGGGCGAAGTCCAGGCGGGGGTTGGGGTGGCCCATTTCGCGCAGGGCGCGCACGTAGCCGTCAAAGGCGATGCGACCCAGGGGCATCACCACCTGCACGTTGGGTAGTAGGGCTAGTTCTCGTTGTAGGAAGGGGCGGCAGGCGGCAATTTCGGCGGCATTGGGCTTATTTTTCGGCGGTACACAGCGGGCCACCGCAGTGATATAACAGTCGTGGAGGATCAGCCCGTCGTCCTGATGGGTGGAGGTGGGCTGATTGGCAAAGCCCGCCCGATGCAGCGCCGCGTAGAGGAAGTCGCCGGAGGCATCCCCGCTGAATATCCGGCCTGTGCGGTTGGCCCCATGCGCGCCAGGGGCCATGCCCACCAGCAGTAGACGCGCCTTCGGGTCGCCAAAACCGGCCACGGGCTTGCCCCAGTACTCCCACTCCCGATAGGCCCGGCGTTTGGTCACGGCCACCTCTTCCCGCCAGTCTACCAGCCGGGGACAGGCGCGGCAATCGATCACATTGGTGTGGAGAAGGGGCAGGCTATCCATTGGCTCCGTCGATTTCCAGGAGAGCTAACAACTCCCAAGGTGAATAGATGGGGATGGTGGCACGCCGAAAATCTCTGGGATCACGGGTGACAATCACCTCGATCCCGGCTTCCATGCCGGAGAAATAGAGGACCCCATCCTCAAAATCGGTAAACCCAGAGACCAGGGCCTGTTCGATGACAGGTCGGGTCACACTGGTCAACTCAAAGAGACTCATCAGTTGGCTCACTGCGCGGCTGGCGGCCTCGCTGTCCAACTGTTTGGCAACCAAATAGTGGATCGTTGTGATTGTTGTGGCGCACAGGTAGCCACGCAGGCGCGAGCGCTCGACAAGTGCCATCAACAGGCGGGCAGGCTCTGCGAATTCTCCCCTGGCGAACAGAACATCGAACACCACATTCGTGTCGAAAAGAACCTTCACAGATACTTTTCCTCCAGATGGCGTCGATACTCACCTTCGTCCACCGGCGCACCTTCCAGTATTCCCCAGAGAGAGGCCGTGACAGGCGCTGCCTCCGGGGTTGCGATCCGTTCCGTCACCTCGCCATTATCGAGAGTGAGCAGGGAAAAGTAGTCAGCTACCAGGCGCGACAGCGAAGTTCCCCGCGCTTCGGCGTGGGTCTTGGCACGTTGGATCAGTGAATCGTCGAGTCGCAACGTTAGTTTTGTCTGCATCGTCCCCCCTCCTTTTGTGTACGTGCATATCTTTGAGGAGTATACGTCAGTCACTTCGACCTGTCAATCTGAATTTTTAGAGCGTTCTGACATCGACCAACTGTTCCCGATCTTCGCTCACCACCAGCCGG
>JAHEML010000875.1 GCA_024643705.1 Caldilineaceae bacterium
ACGCCGTCCACCGCCGTGTCCAGCAGAGCCGCCGCGTCGCCCAGCAGATCGCGGCGACGCCGGGCATCATCCACGGCCCGCGCGCCGCAAACAAAATAGACCCGGTTATTGCCCCGGCTGCGCTCGATCCGCAGCAGGGCAATGGGGCCGATGCTGCCCGTTGTTGCCACATGGGTTCCCCCGCAGGCCGACCAGTCGTAGCCATCGATTTCCACAATGCGGATTTTTCCCGTCACCTTGGGCGGGCGGCGCAGGGGCACGCTTGCCAGTTCGGAGTCGCTTACTTCGTAGGCGCGGATGGCCCGATTCTCCCAAACAATCTCGTTGGCGTGGCGTTCGACTGCGGCCAGCCCCTCGGCACTCAACTCTGGGCCAGCTAAATCGATGGTGCACTGTTCTTCGCCGAAGTGGACGGAGACGGTTTCCAGCCCCAACAGTCTGTCGAAGGCTTGCGAGAGCAGATGTTGGCCGGAATGCTGCTGCATGTGGTCAAAACGCCGGGGCCAGTCGATCACGCCGGTGACTTGCGTTGCGACCTCCTCCGTTTCCTGGGTCAATGGCTCGGCCAGCAGATGCAGCACGCCGCCGTCTTCTGCCACCTGCACATCCACCACTGCCACGCCACCCAGCGTACCCGTGTCGTGGGCCTGCCCGCCGGATGTTGGGTAGAAGGCGGAGCGATCCAGGCGCAGGGCGGGATGGCCCTCCACTGTCAGCCGCTCGGTGATAGCGGCGGAGAAAGTTGTGAGATAGGCGTCGGTATAATCCAGGCGAGTGGTCATTTGTCTATCCTGCAAAGCGATATGTCAATGTACCTGTCACCCCTGGTTTGACGGCAAAGAGGGACCCAGCCAACGGTTGTTCGGCCAGGGCAGCTGCGTCCAGCAGTTGGGCCGCGCTGGTGATGAAAAGAGTGTCGAGAGCTTCCCCGCCAAAAGCGCAGGAGGTAATCTGCTTGGCAGGAAGGTCGATCTGATCCAATAACTGACCCGTTTGCGGATTCCAGCGTCGTACACAACTACTGCCATAATGGGCTACCCAGAGCATTCCCTCCGCGTCAATCGCCATGCCATCGGGCACATTCATGGCCCGGGGTACAGAAACCGCCACCCGTTCGTTGCTGATGTCGCCGGTGTTATTGTCGTAGTCAAAGGCGCGCACAGAATAGGCCATCGAGTCGATGTAGTACATCGTCTGTTTGTCATCTGTCCAGACAATGCCGTTGGAAATGCCAATGTCGCCCAGCATCTTATGGACAGACTGATCTGCATCCATCCGATAAAGGCTGCCCTGGGTGGACTGGTTGGCATAGGCCATTGTGCCAGCCCAAAAGCGCCCGCCTGGATCGCATTTGCCATCGTTGAAACGGTTGCCGGGCAGATGGCTTTCCGGGTCTGCCATGGGTGTCAGTACACCGGTCTCCAAATCGTAGGCTGCAAAGCCATCTGCCAGGGCTAACATCACCCCGCCGGATTGGCGCAGAACCACCGTTCCCACATGCTGGCCGACATCGTAATGGCGATTTTCGCCTGTGGCTGGGTTGTAGACGTAGAGCGCGCTGGACAAAATATCGACCCAATAGAGCACCTGGGCCTCTTCATCCCACAGCGCGCCTTCGCCTACCTGGGCGCGAATATCAACCAAAACGGTCACTTCTCTGGACATGGGTTTCTCCTTGGGTTGTTGTTTTGAACCACAAAGTCACAAAGATGAATTTCGGCTTGTCTTCGCGCCTTTGTGACTTTGTGGTTGATTTTTGCTACACATCAAAGACACTACCATCGGCGGCGAAAGCATCCCGGGGCACACGGGAAAGGCGGGGTGTGCTGGCTTGCAGGGTTTCCACGTTCAGGTCAACGCCCAGGCCGGGCAGATCGGGGACGAACAGATTGCCTGCCTCGACTACCCACGGCTCGGTCAACGCCTGATCCCGGTAGGGTTCGCTGCGCACAAATTCCAAAATGTGGAAGTTAGGAATCGCCATACTCAGGTGGGCGGCGGCTGCGGTGGCAACCGGCCCCTGGGGATTGTGGGGGGCCACGTTGACGTAATAGGCTTCGGCCATGGCCGCAATCTTTTTGCATTCGCTGATGCCCCCGGCATGGCAAAGGTCGGGCTGGATCACATCCACCAGCCGCTGCTCCAGCAGAGAGCGAAAATCCCACTTGGAATAGAGCCGCTCGCCGGTTGCCAGGTCCATTTTGGGGTTGGCTGCTCGTACCCGGGCCAGTCCCTCCACATCGTCGGGCTGGGTCGGCTCTTCCAAAAAGAAGAGATCGAAGGGT
>JAHEML010000876.1 GCA_024643705.1 Caldilineaceae bacterium
CAACTGGCTGGGATTGGGCATGGCGGTTGATAGTGGCGTTGCCTGTAGAGTTGCTAGCGGCGTGAGCACGGTTCCCGGAATCACCAGAACAAGCGGCGTTGGCTGCATGATGGGTTCCGGCTTGGCTGCCACAGGTTCCCCGCCACCAAAGCCGGCCATCAGCCCCGCGGCCCCAATCAATGCCAGCACCGACAGCCCCAGCAGGAACGCGGCCAGAATGATCAAGGCGACGCCCGGCCACAGGCGGTGTGCCGACCGGGAGCGGAGCCGTACGGTCGGCGGCATGGGGATATCTGCGGGCTGAGAACCAGGTCGATAGATAGGCATACGTTGGGTGAATTGTATCATAGAGCACGGCAACGTGCATGGTGGCAATTGCGCGTGTGGCCTGTTTGCTTTCCCTTTGCTTGCCCAAATACAGACGGCGTGGGTGGACAGAAAAACGAGTGTGGTCTATGATTGGCGGACCATGAAAGAGCCTACTCATAATGTCCCTATCCATGTTATGCCAACGCCAACACAACCACGACACCGCCGAGCCGTGAAGGTTCTCCTGCGCTGCACTGTGGTTGTGCTCGTCCCCTTGTTGATTTGGCTGGCCGCGCTGGGCAGCGCGAGCAGCAGCGCCCTCTTCTCCACCGTGGCCGAACCAGTGCCAACCCACTCAGATCTGCTGCTGGTTGGACTAGACTCCACCGTGTCACCGACAATGGCAGACCAGATTTTTGCTGATATCGGCCTGGTCGCCGCGCGCCATTGGCCGGAATTCGGGTTGGCGGCAGTCCATGTGCCAGCCACCAATGGGCGCAGCCAGGATGAAGCCCAAGCCGCCGCTCGTGCCCGCCTGGTTCTGCAGCCGGGGGTACGTTATGTTGAGACCGACCGAGCCATCGAGGCAGCAGGTGTCGCCCAGCCCAATGATCCCTACCTGCCGGAACAGTGGGCATTGGCGAAGATCAACATGCCCGCGGCCTGGGAGGTGGCGGTTGGTGATCCCAATCTGGTGGTGGCTTTGATCGACAGCGGCCTGGAAATCAGCCACGACGATTTTGTGAATGTCGCCCTTTGGGTCAATGAAATCGAGACCAACGGTTCGCCAGGGGAGGACGACGATGGCAACGGCTATGTGGACGACTTCCACGGGTGGGATTGGGTGGGCGGGGTGAACACCTTTTCTGATCCGTATGGGCATGGAACCCATGTGGGTGGCGTGCTGACAGCCGACACAAACAATGGCATTGGCATTGCCAGCGTGGGGCGTCATCTGACAGTGATGCCCTTGCGGGTGCTGGATGAGCGGGGTAGTGGCTTTATATCCTACCTGGTAGACGCCCTGGCCTATGCCCGGCGCAAAGGTGCACGCATCATCAATCTGAGCCTGGTCCTCCGCTTCAATTCTCTGTCGGTGCGCGATTCCATAGACGCATTTGTAGAAACCGGGGGGTTGATCGTCGCGGCTACGGGCAACTATGGCAACCAGGTCTTTTGGCCGGCGGCCTATACCAACACGCTGGCCGTTGCCGCCACCAATGTAGATGATGAGCGGTCACCTTTTAGCAACCGTGGGCCAGAAACCGATCTGGCCGCGCCCGGCTCCCGCATCCTAAGCACATACACCAATAACGCCTATTACATCAACGATGGAACGAGCATGGCAACACCCCATGTCAGCGCGTTGGCTGCACTGGTGTGGAGCCTGCGCCCCGACTGGGATTGGCAACAGGTAAAAGAGCACCTGCAACTGACGGCTGTCGATGTGAATGAAGCCATTTTGCCCGGCCCGGACATCGATATCGGGTATGGGCGCATCGATGCAGAAGCAGCCCTGTTGCAGGCAGCCGCGGGCATATCCTTCACCATCGACTATGTTGTCGGCCAATATACCACCGTCGATCAACCTTTGCGTATTCCCATGCAGTTGGTTGTTGGGGGGGGCAACGAAAAAGCTCTGCCTGTACCCGGCGCGCTGATCCATTACGAACTTCTCGGCTCGCCAGAGCTTGGACCAAATGCAAGCGAACCGACGATCGTGTTGTCGGGCACGTTGACAAGCTCCGCTGAAGGGCGCGCCCTGCTCGACATTCGCACCCCATCCCGGGTGGGTCAATACAACTTGCGTATCCGCATGGCAGAACAAGCACACACTTTTCCCATTTTGCTCCAAGATGGCCCGTTGGTCTTTAGTGCCGACACATTGCAGCCAGTCATTTCTGCGGGCAGCGATCAAACCCAGCTTCAGTTCAGCGCGCGGGCAGGAGACCCGGCAGAACTTCTGGCCGAACCC
>JAHEML010000116.1 GCA_024643705.1 Caldilineaceae bacterium
CACCGCGGTTGTGTCGGATGTGAACAAGGTCAAGACAAACTCGATCCTTGGTCTGCTCTTTGCTGCGGGGGGCATCGGCGGCGCGCTGGGACCCTGGGCTATCGGCGTGGTAAGTAACACGGTGGGCATTCAGATGGGTTTTGCGCTAGTCGTCGTCTATTGCGTACTGGTGATCGGTGCCGTCGCAATGGTGCAGCAGAGCTTCTCGAAAAACAGGGGGGGCCAGGCATGATCTTCGCTACCCGGCGAATTCGCTTGCTTTTTGCCACCCTGGCGGGGATGGAGGCGGCGGTTCTCACGTTGTTTCTGCTTCTGCTCTTCCGGGTGGACTGGCTTTGGCAAGATGGCGCGACCTTGCTTGCGCTCTCGCCGGCGCGGCTTCTCTTCTTCATCTGGCTGGGGTCGGTGGGGATGATTACCGCCGTCGACCTGCTCGGACGTAGCCGACTCTCAGATCAGCACTACCGGCTGACGCTCGTTGGGTTGGTCCTTTTTACCGGGGTGTTGGGTGTGCGGCTCTTGGCCTATCCGGGTGCAGGGATCGTCAGCTTTGGCTGGCTCGGCGAAATGGTGGATGGAATTGTCAATTTCCACCGGGGGCTGAGGCCCGGTGCCTTTCTCTTCTTTTTCATCGCCTTTCTTTGGCTGCGGGCTTCGGCAGCAACAGGTCGAAGCCTCTCCTTTTTCAGCGTTGGCGTCAGTTTTCGCTTGGGTATGTTGCTGTGCGTGCTGGGCGGCGGCGTGCTGGGCGTACGCTTTCCGGGGCAGGTGGCAGCAGCTACATTGCTCATTTCTTGTTTTGCCGGGGTAGGTCTGGTGGCGGTCTCGTTGGCCCGGAGCGACGAGAAAGCCGAAAGCGCGCCGGGCAGCGCCGGATCGTCTTTACCCTGGGACAGGTTTGCCCAATTGACGCTGGCCGCGCTGTTGACTGTGGGCCTTGCTCTGGCAATGGCCGGTTTCTTCACCCCAGAGCGAACCCGGGCGTTCCTGGCCCTTTTTTCTCCCCTGTGGACTCTGTTGGGCAACCTCTTCTTTCTGATTTTGGTTGTCTTGTCATTCGTTTTGGAAAAAATCGTGGGGTGGATTTTTGCCTTGCTTCAGCCCTTATTGGCAAATATCGAGCTTTCGGAAACCCTGACCGAGGTGTTCGACCAACTGACCCTGCCGCCAGATATGCAGGAGACCCAGATTCCCAGCGGTGGCCCGATCGATGAAACGCTTTTGCTGTTGATGCGGGCTGCCTTTGCCCTGGCAATGGTGGCGGTGTTGGTGGTGCTGATCTATGTTTTGGTGGTGCGTCGCCGCGCCCGTTACCGGCCCGATGAAACGGAGACAGCAGAAGCCGAGCGATTGAGCTTTGGCGGCGGCGCGCTGCGTCGTGGTTGGCGACGCTTGCGCAACCTGGCGGGTCTTGTGGGGCGCTATGGGCTGGGGCGGGACTTGTTGGACGCGATCTCGGTGGAAAATCTGTACGCCAACCTCTGCCGTCTGGCCCGTCAGCAGGGCCAAGCCCGGCAGCCGTCCGAGCCGCCGGATGATTATCTGCCTCGTTTGTCCTTGGCTTTTCCCGGCCACGACGAGGCCCTGGCACGCATCACCGAAGCGTATATGCGGGTTTCGTATGGGGAGCAGCGTATGGATGGAGCGGAGTTGGCAGAGCTACGGGCCGCGTACGAGCAGATACGATCTCCCGCTAAGCAGGCAGTGGAGTAAGCCCGAATCGGATAGGACGATCCGTTAGCCAGCGTTTTAGTTCCTTGAAGTTTTTGCGACCTCGTGGTTCAATTACAGTTGCACGTCTCGTTTCCACTTGTGGTATAGAAAGGAATCGACCAATGGACTTCGCAGGCATTTTACAAACGTGGATTAGGGTACTGAGTGGCCCGAACGAAGAGACTTTTGAGCGGGAGAAGGCAAGCCCCAATGCAAACCTGATGACTGCGCTCATCTGGACAGTCATCGCTGCGTTGATTACGGCGATTCTGGGCTTCATCCAAAGCCTGCTCTTCTCGGCTTCGGCCCAGGGAATGATGGGAATGATATCCCGGATGAACCTGCCGCCGGAGAGTGCGGCGCGGATGAATCAGATGATGGCGAACGGCCTCTTTGCTGGTGCAAGCGGGGCGGGCGCATTGGCAGGCATCTTTCTCACACCCATCTTTTTTCTGGTTGGCGTCGGCATCATCCACCTGATCGCCAAAGTGTTGGGTGGGCAGGGCGACTTCGGGCGATACGCCTATCTCGCGGCGGCGATTGGCGCACCACTGAGCATTATCACTGCATTTCTGGGTTTCATCCCTGTTGTCGGTGGTTGTGTCTCTTTTATCTTACTTATCTACAGCATTTTCCTCAACTATCTTGCCATCAAAGTTGGCTACAACCTGACTTCGGGTCGGGCCATGGCGGTAATTGCCATCCCGCTGATCGTGGGTCTGGTCGCAGTCATTTGTATTGCTCTTGTTGCCGCTGTCGGCGTTGCGGGGATGGGAAATTAGGGCCACATGTAAAAAGGCGTTCATCTCCGCAGCGGATTTAACCAATCAGGGAAAGGACATTCTCCATGCCACTCAGCACGCGCTCCACCATCCGGGACTTGATCTCCAACCCAGATGCCAAGGCGATTCTGGAAAAGCATCTGCCCGGCGCATCCCGTCACCCGGATTTGCCCCAGGCCCTGTACATGAGTCTACGCGAAGTGATGTACTACCCCGAAGCCGCTTCCGCCGGATTGACGAAAGAAAAGCTGGAGGCGATTGACGCGGATTTGCAGAGCTTGAACTAAGAATAAAACCGAACGTGGGTGTACAACAGAAAAGACGGATTGTTTGGATAAGGGTGAATATCCAAACAATCCGTCTTTTTGTTGCTCACAGGCCCCAACGGCGAACAATCAGCGCTAACCATAAAACATAGATGACCCAGATCGTACAGATGTTGTCTTTATCCGCGGTAATCTGTCCGATCCGAATTATCAGCGTTCTATTTTCAAGTCAACAAATGCATGGGCCGATCGCCCTCTACCTCAAAATGGTTAAAGGTGGGCAGATAATCCCGGTTCATGGCAAACATTTCGTTGACCATCTCCCGAATCTCGGCCATGGTCAGGACCGCCGACGAAAGCGGATCGTGGAGGATGGCCTGGAAAATCTTGCGGGGATCGCCTTCCAGAATACCTTCCACAGCCATCTCTTCGATCTGGGAAGTCAGGCCTGTCAACATAGCCACCGACGACGGCAAGCTGCCCACCCGCACCGATTGCAGCCCGTCTCGGCTGGCCCACACGGGAATTTCCACACAAGCACCCTGGGGCAGGTTGTCCACCAGCCCGTTGTTGGGCATGTTGCCATTAAACTGGAAAGGTGTGCCTCCCTCCAGCCCATTGATAATATAGGCGGCATATTCGTGGCCCCGCTCCAGGTCCAGGGGGTTGGGGTCGTTCAACCAATCGGTGATCTGCGTCTCCCAGGTGGCTTCGCGCTCAGCATGGCGTTTGACCACATAGGCATATTCGCCGGGGTTCCAGCCTGTGCCGTGGGTGCAATACTTTTCGATCAGGTCGGGCCGCTTGCGGAACCAGGGGTTGTACTCGGAATGATGGCCGCTGGACTCGGTGGGGTAGTAGTCCAGGTGCAGGTAGAGTTCGTTGCGCACCTGTTCCTCGTTGTAGACTTCCGCCCGCTCGGTGATAGCCTTGCGGATCAACGGGTAAGCGTCCTGCCCCTTCCATTTGTACTCAAGATACCAGGCCATATGGTTGATCCCGGCACAGGTGAAGGTGATCTCCTCCATGGGCGCGCCGATCCAACGGGCCAGCATCTCGGCTGTGCCTTGCACGCTGTGGCAAAGACCAGTGGCGACGATCTTCGTCTCCTTCTGGATGGCCCGACAGTTGAGAACCATGGGATTGGTGTAGTTAAGCATCACTGCATTGGGGCAAAGGCGCTCCATATCCCGTGCAATGTCCACCATCACCGGCACTGTGCGCATGGCGCGGAAGATGCCTGACGGGCCGCGGGTGTCGCCGATATTCGTGTCCACCCCATATTTCATGGGAATTTCGATGTCATGGCGCCAGATGTCGCCGCTGCCGACAAGGATAGTGACGATCACGTAATCCGCACCGCTCAAGGCTTCCTCCCGGCTGGTGGTGCTGACTACATTGGCCGGATAATTGCCCTCTTTTACAATGCGATTGATGGCTTTTTCGATAAAGCCCAACTTTTCCGGGTCGATGTCCATCAGACAGATGGTGGCGTCGGCCAATGCGGGAAAGGTGAGAACGTCGCGCACCAGTTTGCGGGTAAAGCCAAAGCTGCCTGCACCAATAAATGCGATTTTTGTCATGGGGAACCCTTTGTGTGGTGGTGGGAAGATGATGGATGTTGGAAAGCGAATCACCCAATCACCGATTATCGCTGGTGATTGGGTGATTGGGAAATCAGAGAAGAAGCCAGTTCAGTCCGGACTACAATGGAATGTAGCGAGCCCAATCGCCGAAAAGGGGTACGCTGCGCTGTTCGGCGCGCAGGCTATCGAACAGGCCACGCACCCACCCAAAAACAATGGCAATGTAGGCGGCCAGTACAGCGCTAAATAGCCCAAGCCCCAGGGGACCACCAACTTCGGGTATCCACATGATCAGCCAGGCAACCACATACCAAGCCGCGGGGGCGATAATCGCTGCTGCCACCAGCACCAATGATTGGCGCGCATGAAAGACGGCAAATCGATCGGTGCGGCGAAAAAGCAGGATATAGAGTGGGGCGACGATCAGCAGAATGTAGGAGAGCAGGGCCAAAATCCGGCTGTTGTTTCCAATGGTCATGAGGGGATCCCCTGTAGCTGAAGTTCCTGGGCAAAGTGGCAGCTGACATAGTGGCCCGATTTCACCTCGGCTAGTTCGGGCGCCTCTGCCGAACAGCGATCTTGGGCATAGCTGCACCGGGGGTGGAAAACACAACCCGATGGCGGGTTGACAGGGCTGGGCACATCACCCTCAAGAATAATCCGGTTGAGTCGAATGTCAGGGTCAGCCGGAGGCACAGCCGACACGAGAGCCTCGGTGTAGGGGTGCATGGGCTGGCGCAGCAGATCCTCCGATTCGGCCAACTCGACAATCTTGCCCAAATACATCACGGCGATACGATCGCAGATGTGCTCCACCACCGACAGATCGTGGGCGATGAAGATCAACGTCAGCCCCATTTGCTCTTTGATGGTCTGGAGCAAATTGAGTACCTGGGCCTGCACCGAAACATCCAAAGCCGAAACAGGTTCATCGGCGATAATGAGCCGCGGGTTCAAGGCCAGGGTGCGGGCCAACCCAATACGCTGACGCTGGCCCCCAGAAAATTCATGGGGATAGCGCCCCATGTATTCTGGATTCAGCCCCACGCTGCTCATTAATTCTTGCACCCGTTCTTCCAATGCCCGGCCTTTGGCAACCCGGTGGATAATCAGGGGTTCGCCAATAATATCCTTAACAGTCATGCGTGGGTTGAGCGAACTGAAGGGATCCTGGAAGATCATGCGCATCTCGCGCCGCAACACCTTCATTTCGTCCTGGGTGATGGAGGCCACATTGACTCGGCTGCCATCCGGGCGACGATACCAAACTTCGCCCTCTGTTGGATCATAGAGGCGCAGGATGGAGCGGCCGATGGTGGATTTGCCACAACCACTCTCACCGACCAACCCCAGCACCTCTTGCTCTCGCAGCTTGAAGGTGACGCCGTCCACCGCCTTCACATGGGCAACCACTTTTTGAAAGAGGCCCTGATGGATGGGAAAGTACTGCTTTAGTCCTTTCACTTCCAGGATATAGTCGTCGCTCTCGACCGATGTAGACTGCCACTCCATTTGGGCGGCTGATCCATTGCCGGTCTGTCGATTCTTACGGCTTTCGCTCATAGTTGCCTGCTCTGTAGGGTAAGTTGTAGGGCGGGTGATGTATCCGCCATCGATAGCGGGTGCGAATCCCGTCCTATGGATAGGTCAGTATGGTCTCTTCCATCAGAATAGCAGCATCGTCCCAGCCCTTCCACTCTTGCAGATCGGGCCAGGCGCTCCGGTAGAAAAGGCGAACATGTATTCGGCTTTTGCCTTGGTTAGGCGGTTCAAACGAAAAGGTGCTGCCTTTTGTCGCCTGGGCGGGAATACGAGTGTCTGTCACGACCTCGACGGGCCGCCAATAGGCTCCTGTGGGCATCTCGCCCGTCCATTGATCCCGCAAAGTTTTGGCAAAAATGCGCCCTGGCTGTCCGACGTTTTCACCCGCCCATTCGGGCAACAGGCTACCACTGCGCCAGTCCAGCGGTTGCCCGGTGCTGTCGGTCGCCTCGACCACAAGCACAAGGTTGCGTATGGGTGAATCGGTGGGCACATGATGGCCTGCCCCGTCGTTGGTTACCCTTACCCGCACCCATAAACGACCAGCGGCAAGCTGAGCCGTTGTAGTCAAAGAGAGCGTATTTTGCAGCAGGTCTTCGTCATAGCCACCGGCCATCTTGTGGGTGTGAACTTCGTTGGCAGGGCGCTGGGGTCCACCCTTTTCTGGATAGGCGGCAAATTGTGTACCTATGCTGGGCATATGGCAATCCTGGCACGTCTTGCCATTTTCCGGATCGCTGTAGGGGCTGTCCAGCCATTCGCTGAAGGAGCTATAGACAAGCACGCCACCGCTCACTTCCATATTGCCCACCACGCCACCCATCACTCCATGGTGGCAACCAGCACAGAAGGCGCTCTCTTCCATAAAAGGCAGGTACGAATCTCTTGCCACTGGCAGTTCCGGTCTCACAACATCATCCAATGTGCCAAAGAAGAGATCGTGGCCTTCTTGCGGTCGCAATAAACGCATCGACAGGATGCCAGGAGAATCCTCGTAGGGCAATCCCGTTTTGGCATTGATGTAGACTTTTTCCGTCTTATGACAGAACTCGCAGGATATGCCCTCGACGGCGTCGCCTGTCAACTGCAAGGGAGAAACACCGGGATCGAGAATGTTGGGTCCGGCGTATTCGCTCGTGGTTGATGCATGGCAACCCGACCAACCACAATTTTGGGCGTTGCGTATCTTGCCAGCTGCCGGTGTATGACAAGTTGCACAGTTGCCTGTCCGATTTGGGTTATCCAGCAGAAACCCTGGCCCGAAATAGGGTTTCGTCAAATCGGGACGTTGGGTAACCCCCAGGTTATTTTTGATGGGGTCGGGGCTGCGCTCCCCATCCACGTTTGTCCCCAAATACATGCTCAGAAAACGAGGGTTGCGGGCTGCATTGGCGTGGGCATCCTGTTGCCACTCGGTATAGGATGGATGACAGCTCCCACAACTGGCCGACCCTTCAAGGCCGTCCTGCTCAAACCATTCGTACTGATGGTTATCGCTGTTGTAATAGGCTTCCAATGTCAAGCTGATGGGTTCGCCACCCACCACCCCTATTGTCCAGGCGATGTAGTGGCCCGCGGCCCAGGCGGTCACGGTGACCGTTTGCCCGCTGGTCAGCCCGTCGAAGGCAAAAGTGCCATCGTCGGCGGAGAGGCTGCTGATGTCAGTCAGTTGTACTTTGACCAACGCACCGGCCACAGGCCCAGCAGAATCGACCACAGTGCCAACGAGCACACCTTCGCTGGCCGACGACAGACCAGTTGATTGGGCAGCCACAGGCAAACTGGTGAGCAAAGCCAACACAAACAAAATGACCAAGCCGAAAATAAACAGAACAACCGCAACACTACGCGAAATAGATGTCATAAGGTCAGATCATAGTAACCACCCAAGATGTGTCGAACCACCCCAGGATGGGCTAACTCAGGAGAGGGCGTAAGGGTCGGCGGCATCACGCAGGCCATCGCCCAGCAGATTGAAGCCCAGAACAGCCGCAATAATAAAAATGGCAGGCGTCATGATCCAGGGTGTTTCTCCCAGAGTACGCAAATTTTGAGCATCTTGCATCAACAACCCCCAGCTAATCAGTGGCCGCTGAATGCCAATGCCCAGGAAACTCAGGAAGGCTTCGGCCAGGATAATGCCGGGAATCGTCAACGTCAGAACGACGATAATGTGGCTCAGGCTATTGGGCAACAGATGCAAGAACATAATACGGGCATCAGACGCGCCCATCTCTTTGGCAGCCAGCACAAAATCGGTCTCGCGCAGGGAGAGCACCTTGCCCCGCACTTCCCGCGCCAGGGTTGTCCAGGAAAGAAGCGCGAAAATAAAGGCCATGATTAGGAAGATACGGAATGAGTCCCAAGTGCGGGGGACAATGGCAGCCAGGGCAAGCCAAAGGGCCAACTGGG
>JAHEML010000877.1 GCA_024643705.1 Caldilineaceae bacterium
GCTGATCACCATGAATCTGGGCGCAAAGGGACCAGATTTTGCGGCCTGGCTGGCTCCGATCATGGCCCGTTTTGCCACGGTGTACACCTGTCGCGGCCATGGCTCCACCGAGGTTGTTTTTGCCACCGATCGACTACCCATTTCGACCTTTGCCCTCACCCAGCAAGCGGTTGCTGTGCAGCAGGAACACAAATTCACCTTCCCCTTTGTCCAGTGGGTCGCCCGGCTGGTGCAGCGCCAACCCAAGCCGGAGCCCGTTTAATGATAGCTCGATTGGCCCGGGGCTGGGGCCTGCTGCGCTCTCTTGCCATTTACTATGGTCTGCCCGGCCGCGCCCCGCGGGATCGACGTTTTTACGGGCAATTCGTCCGCCCTGGCGATCTGGTCTTCGATGTGGGCGCGCATGTGGGCAACCGGCTGCGGGTGATGCGTCGTCTGGGTGCGCACTGTGTGGCCGTGGAACCCCAGCCCCTCTTTTCAGATTTTTTGCAGCGCATCTACGGGCGCGACGAACAGGTGGTGCTTGTGCGCGAAGCCATCGGCGCAAAAACCGGCGAGGCCACACTCCACATCTCCCGGCGCACGCCCACAGTCACCACCATTTCTGCTGGGTGGATGGACGCTGTGCAGCAGGCCGATTCGTTTGTTGGCGTGCGTTGGGAAGAGACGGTGACCGTGCCAGTGACGACCCTGGACGCGCTGATCACCCGCTATGGCAGCCCTGATTTCTGCAAAATTGATGTGGAAGGCTCGGAACTGGCTGTGTTGCAAGGGCTGTCGATCCCCCTGCCCCTGCTTTCGTTTGAGTATATTCCGGCTACCCTGGAAATGGCCCTGGCCTGCATCGAACGGCTGCAAACATTGGGCGACTATCGCTACAATTGGTCCGTGGGCGAGGAACAGCGGCTGGCGTCGGAGGATTGGATGGATGCCCAGGCAGTGGCCGCACAGCTCGGCAAAATGGGGATCAACGATAAGTCGGGGGATTTGTACGCGCGGAGGGATATGAGCCATTGATCCTGCTACGTGTTCTCTTTGGAATCCTCGGCGTCTACATCAGCGCGCTGGCCGTCAAATCGGCGATACGCACATTTGTCTTGCCCCGCAGTGCGCCGGATGTGGTAACAGCCATTGTTTTTCGCACCATTCGCTGGGTTTTTGGTCTGCGGGTCAACCGGCTGACCACTTACGAATCCCGAGATGAATTGATGGCCTATTTCGCGCCTGTAGCCTTGCTTGCTTTGCTGCCCACCTGGCTTATGCTAATTGATATCGGCCACATGTGTCTCTATTTTGCCCTGGGCGTCACCGATTGGCAGCAGGCATTTATTCTCAGCGGCTCATCCTTGCTCACCCTAGGTTTTGCCCAGGGCACATCCTTTTGGCATACACTTCTGGCCTTCGAAGAAGCAACCACAGGTTTGATTCTGGTTGCTCTGCTCATCGCCTATCTACCCACCATGTACACAGCGTTCTCCCGCCGCGAAAACGCAGTCACTCGCCTGGCCGTCCGGGCTGGAGAGCCACCTTCGGCGGTCGAGATGCTTCTCCGTTTCAACCGCCTGAAACACTTGCAACAACATGACCTGATGGACGAAGTATGGAGCGAATGGGAGGTATGGTTCTCGGAAATTGAAGAAAGCCACACATCCCTGGCCGCGCTGGTCTTTTTCCGTTCGCCCCAGCCGGATCATTCTTGGGTCACCGCGGCGGGGGCTGTATTGGATGCAGCTTCTCTTACTGCCTCTGTCCTGGACACGCCGCTCAATCCCAGGGTCAACCTCTGTATTCGGGCCGGTTTTATTGCCCTACACCGCATTGCCGACTTTTTTGACATAGAATACAACGCCGATGCCCAGTTCCCCGACGACCCTATCAGCATCAGCCGCAGCGAATTTGACGAAGTGTGCGACACCCTTGCCGCCAACGGGCTGCCGATGAAGACAGACCGGGACGCGGCCTGGCAGGCTTTCGCCGGTTGGCGGGTCAACTACGATAGGGTGTTGCTGGCTCTCGCCCGCATGACCATGGCTCCTTATGCCATGTGGTCATCGGATCGCTCTCTGGCTCCCACGGCCCACAAACAACAGAAAGACACAAGGGCATAATGCAGCCAATTTATACAGACTCGCTGAATACCGTCACCATGGCCAATTTGACCGGTCTCTTTGCCCATTGGGGATCGCCGCCCGCGCCGGAAAATATCTTGCGTATCTTGCGCGGGAGCTCGCTGGTCTGGCTGGCTCGGCATGGCAAAAGTGACTCTGTCATCGGCTATAT
>JAHEML010000878.1 GCA_024643705.1 Caldilineaceae bacterium
TGGATCAGCCGGACGGCCCGGAACAGGTACATGTGGTGCTCATGGACAATGGCCGCTTGCAGATGTTGGCACGGGGCTACGGCGAGGCGTTGCTCTGTATCCGCTGCGGCGCGTGCCTGAATATCTGCCCCGTCTATCAGGAGATCGGCGGCCACGCCTACGGCAGCACCTACAACGGCCCAATCGGCGCGGTGATCTCCCCGGCACTTTCGCCTGAGATCGCCCGTTTCAAAGAGTTGCCCCACGCCACCACCCTTTGCGGCGCGTGCCGGGATGTCTGCCCGGTCAAGATCGACCTGCCCCGGCTGCTGGTGGATTTGCGGGCTGATCTGGTGGAAGAAAAAGCCAATCCCCGGCTGGAAGAATTGGCGATCCAAGGCTACGTGAAGGCCATGAGCAGCCGGGAAAGCTACGAGCGGGGAGGCAAACTCGCCAACCTTTCCACCAATCTGTTGGCGGGGATGTGCGGTGGCAACATCAAGTGGATGCCACCACCCCTGAACGGCTGGACCGACCACCGGGATTTTCCCCCTTTTGCCAGGAAGAGCTTTCGGGACTGGTGGGGCGAACGACAGAAGATACGGAACCGTGAAGATTAAAGAGGAAATGGTGAATAGCGAATTGTGAATGATTCGTCAGCCACCGTTCTTCGTCTTAAAGACGACTACTACCTGCCACCTGCCACCTGCCACCTACCACCTGCCATATGTCCCCACGTGACGAAATTCTGAATCGATTACGCGCTGTCCTGCATAGCCCGGAGATGCGTTTTCCGCCCCCGGAGACCCGCCGTTTAACCAACGCGGAGCGCATGACCGTGGGCCGGGCCGAAGGCGATCGCTGGGCATTGGCTCGCCGTTTTGGTGCCGAGTTGGAAGCGCTCCACGGCTCCTTCGAGGTGGTGGAGACAGTGGCCGAGGCGCGTATGGCTGCCATCGGCCATTTACAAGGCTGGGTGGCGGAAGATTTGGCTTCCCGGCGCACGGAGCGCCCCGAACAGCCGGGCGATCGGGATGTGGTGATCTGGTCGCCGGAGAAGCTGCCCATCGACGGACTGACACCCGCCCTGGTTGATCTGGAGTTTCAACTCGTCGAACCGGTGGACCTGCACGACAGCGACGAACGGGAGCGTATGCGCCACGCTCGCTCCGGGATCACCGGTGTGGATGCGGCCTTTGCGGCCACAGGCACGGTTGTGCTGGGCGCTGGCCCCGGCAAGAGTCGGGCCGCCAGTTTGACCCCTTTTCGCCACCTGCTGCTTGTTCCCATCAGCCGCATCTATCCCACCGCCGAAGCGTGGATGGCGGCCATGCGCCAGGAAGGGACCCTGACCGATTTTCTGCGGGAAAGCCGCAATGTGGCACTGGTCAGCGGGCCGAGCAAATCTGCCGATTTGGAAGGCATCTTGACAATGGGCGTCCACGGCCCGAAAGTTGTCCACGCAGTGATTTTTGATGATATCGAAGCGATGATAAGAGGATATTAGCGATTAGGTAGTCGCAATTGATGGGCATATGGGATGAGCGGTCAACATTCATCAGTTCACTTTCCCTCTTCAACTTCCAGTCAGCAACCAACACCGCTACACAATCTCAAATCTCAGATTTCCTAATCTCTGCCACCCAATAACCGACCAAAAGGAGCCTTTAAGACCAATGACCACATCGACCAAACAATATCGCGTTGGCACAATCGGCGCAGGCGCAATTGTGCAGCGGGGACACATCCCCAATTTTCAGGCTGTACCCAACGCCGAAGTCGTAGCTGTCTGCGACACGAATCTGGCCCGTGCCCAGGAAGCAGCCCAAGCCACCGGCGTACAAGCGGCCTATTCGGATTACAAAGAGATGTTAGCCAAAGAAGGGCTGGACATCGTGGTGGTGGCTGTGCCCAATATCTTCCACAAGCCGATGACACTTGACGCGCTGCGGGCCGGGGCGAATGTTCTGTGCGAAAAGCCTCTGGCTCTCTCCACCGCGGATGCCCTGGAAATGTACGGTGTGGCCGACGAGATGGGCAAACAGTTGGCTGTGGGAACCCACTACCGCTATTCCAACCCAGTGCAGAGTGCCAAACAGCAGGTGGACGCGGGCTTCTTTGGCGATATCTACGCGGCCCGCACCCTGTGGAATCGGCGCGCCGGGATTCCTGGTTACGGTAGTTGGTTCACCAACAATGATCTGGCGGGCGGGGGCAGCCTTTTTGACATCGGCATCCACGCCATGGATCGGGCACTTTACCTGATGGACTACCCCGAACCGGTCTCTGTCAGCGGGGCA
>JAHEML010000879.1 GCA_024643705.1 Caldilineaceae bacterium
GGAAACAGCGCCATCCTGGAAACAGCCTGGCAAACCACCCAGCCCATCGACTTCGATTACAATCTCTTTTTCCAGGCGTTGCGTCCTACCGCCAGCGGGGACGAGTACGAAGTCGTGGCCCAGCTAGACCAGCAACCCCTGCGCGAACGACCTGCAACCACCTGGCTGCCCGGCGAGATACTGACCAACACCTACACGCTTGCTCTGCCCATCGATCCGACAAGCGCCAATCTACGCTACTATTTCGGCTATTACAACTGGCAAGATGGCACACGACTACCCGTCAACCGGGGGCCAGACGACAAAGTTGTGTTGTTTGGAAAATAGCTGGCTGCCGCGCAGAAGTTGTGAAGTGCGAACGGGGAATTGTAAATTGTGAACGATCGGCCACCAACGACGGACGACCCAATACGCAATACGCCACTCCTGCGCGATGGCTTCTTTTGGCTTACCCTTGCACTAACGATCTTCGCCCTGGCCCCCTTTGCCAAACCCGGCTATTTCTGGGGGGCCAACGATGCCCGCCATCATGTCTATTTCCTCTTCGAATTTGATCGGCTCTGGCAAGACGGGGTCTGGTGGCCCCGGTGGTCCCCCGATTTTGCCTTTGGCTATGGCTATCCATTCTTCAATATCTATGGTCCTCTCAGCCATTTTCTGGCTGAAATCCTCCACTTTTTCGCGAACTTCAGCCTCACAGCTTCGGTCGAAATCGTCTTCGGGCTAAGCATCGTTGCCAGTGCCGGCGCGATGTACGGCTATGTGCGCGGGCTGGCTGGCCGATCCGCTGGTCTGCTGGCTGCCACCATGTACACCTACGCCCCCTATCATCTAATGGTCCTCTATGTGCGTGCCAATCTGGCCGAGAGCATGGCCTTCGTCTGGTTGCCCCTCTGCTTGTGGAGCTTCCGGGCTTGTGTACGCAAACCAACTTTAGGCGCATTTGTGGGTGCTGCGGTGGCGTATGCCGGCCTGATCTTAACCAGCAACCTGGTTTGGGTTCTCTTCACCCCGGCGCTCATGCTCTACATTCTGGCTCTGTTGCCATGGGAAAAGCACGGCAATTGGCATACAAGCATTGGGGCAGTTGTGCGGGCTGGACTTGCCCCATTGGCTGGCGCGATTGGGGGGCTGGGGCTGAGCGCAATTTTCTGGCTGCCCATGCTGCTGGAGCGGCAGTACGTGCGCATCGATCAATGGTTTGATGGTCGCTACAATTTCCGGGACGATTTCGTTTATTTTTTCCAGTTTTTCAGCCCCACATGGGGATTCGGTGCCAGCTTGCCCGGCCCAAACGATACCATCAGCTATCAGATCGGGCCGGTTCTGCTCCTATTTGCCCTGGTGGGCGGGCTGGTGGCCTGGCGCACACGCAAGCTGCGACCGGATGTTGCTGTATTTGCCCTGGTTGGGACAGGTGGGGCTGCGCTGGGGTGGTCCGCCTTTGCTCCTTTATGGGATTGGCCCTTGCTCGGCGCAATTCTTCAATCGGCCCAGTTCCCCTGGCGCTGGTTACCCCTGACAGTCATTGGTTTTTCTGTGCTGGCCGGTTTCCTTCTCGCGCCCACCGAACCAGAAACTACACCCCAGACCACTCTCACCCTGCCGATCTTTATGGTTGTGGCGGTGGCTATCCTGGGTAGCTACCACCTGGCGCAAGTGCAGATCGTGGAACCGGCAGAAGGAACGGTGGGGCTGGCCGCGCTCATGCGCTTTGAACGGGACGCCGACGAGATGACCGGCAGCACGGCCTGGGTGAAGGAAATCCCTACCTGGAGTCCCATGGCCGAATACTACATCGATCTGGACGAGGCGGGAAAACCGGTGACACCGGTCACCTCTAAAGTAGATTATGGCTCTGTCAACTATCGCACGCTTGCCATTGGCTCGGTTGCCAACAACACAGTGATGGAGGAAGTCTACTTCTGCACCGATCCCGGAGATCGACCAGGCCAGTGTCACCCACGAGACGACCAGGCCATTGTCTTCAATCACTTCTACTATCCCGGTTGGCGGGCCTGGCTGCTGGACGGCGAACACGGCCAACCCGTGCAAGAGTTGCCGATTGTGCCCGAAAGGGAAGGAACTTTAGGCCGCATGACTGTGCCTGTGCCACCCACCGGCGAGGGATTTATCCTGCTCCGCTACCAAGACACACCCCCCCGAACAGTTGGTCAATGGCTATCGTTGGCGACGCTCTTGTTGTTGGCAGCCCTCCTCACTCTATCGTTCATCACCCAGGCAAGAAAGAAATGAAAACGTAATGCCACGCACGTTGC